>CALAXS010000061.1 GCA_937895305.1 uncultured bacterium | reverse complement strand
GTAGATAGCGTAGGATGTCGTAACTGTTTTTCAGATATTGGGATACCCCGAAGGGAAGATAATTGTGAGTGATGAAGCGATTTACATGATGAATGTGTTGTGGTTCAAGCCGGAGGGTGGCGCAAAGCGTTATGAAGAATACCTGGCAGCGGCGGGACCGCTGGTGGCAAAACATGGCGGTCAGCGCGAAGGAGATGCGTTTTTGCCTGAATCTGCGATGATTGGCGAGTTTGATGCGGATTTGGTCTTTTTTGTGCGGTACCCGAGCCAGGAAGCATTTATGGCCTTTGTGTCTGATCCGGCCTATAAGGAGATTTCGCATTTGCGGGAGGAAGCGATTAGCAAGTCGCTGTTGGTGAAATGCAATAAACGTTGAGACCTGCCCGGTTCACGCGTTATGCTGGCGACTGCTTATTAATCTGTAACCTCGTGAGGAATGAACATGAAGACCCCAATCCTTGTACTGAGCATGCTGTGCCTGTTGTTGTGCCTCTCCCCCATGTCCATGGCGGTTGAGTATGATGGCCCGGAAATCAAGCGCTGGACCAAGATGGAAAAAGACGACAAGGGGGAAATGAAAGAGGTCAAGTATATGACCATTGACGGGATCATGGTGCATGAAGATGACCCCAAGATTCAGCCACAGCCTACGGTTATCACACCGGGCACGGAGAGCAGCCCAGAGAATGCGGGCACTGCGCCATCGGACGCCATTGTCTTGTTTGATGGCAGTAGCCTGAAGAGCTGGACGGATACGAAGGGTAAGAAGACGAAGTGGAAACTGGATGGCGGTGCTTTGTCACCGACCAAGGTTTCGGGAATGATTCAGACTCGACAGAAGTTCGGATCTTGTCAGCTTCACCTGGAATGGGCGACGCCGGGCAAGACTGAGGGTAGTGGTCAAGGCCGTGGCAATAGTGGCGTTTTTCTTATGGGCCAGTATGAGGTGCAGATTCTGGATAATTACCGGAACACGACGTATCCCGATGGGCAGGCGGGGGCCTTGTATGGGCGCAGCAAGCCTTTGGTGAATGCGAGTCGTAAGCCGGGTGAATGGCAAAGCTATGACATCATCTTCCATCGTCCGGTTTTTGAGAATGGTGAGGTAGTGAAGCGCGCTACGTTTACCGTGTTTCATAATGGCGTACTGATTCAGGATCACTATGAATTGACCGGTGGTACGGGCTGGGAAGGCGGAAGTTCTATTTCCGGGTATACGCCACATGCAGATCAAGGACCGTTGCAGTTGCAGGATCATGGGAATCCGGTGTTATTCCGCAATATCTGGGTCCGTGAATTGGAAGATTAGGGAAATTTTTAATCAGGTCGAATAAAAAGTATGCATAAGGTATACTATATACAGTTACCGTATTCCACAATCCTTTGTGGGGGCGACATGGTCTCGACGGGGGTGACTGAAATTCGGGTGGCGTGCCGAGGACTCCGGTGGCCTCGTAAAAAACCGGAAACAATGTAAATGCAAATTCAAACAACGAATTCGCAATGGCCGCTTAATTTAAGCTGTCTCATCTTGGGCTGGATCACCTGCTAAGGTTCAAGATGCAACTAGTGGGTCTCGCGCCAGGGTGGCAATGGAACGCCCGGCAGAGTAAGTCTCCATTTAGCGACCTTGGGTAGCAAGTCTGATGCGACTTAAGGCGGCGATTCAACAATAGACAGACTACGCACGTAGAGGCCCCTATAGACGCACTTTCGGACGCGGGTTCAATTCCCGCCGCCTCCACCATTTTTTTCTTTGCACTCAACCTACACGAGTGCTATGTCTACACGACATTGTCACGCTGCGCTGCTTAGAGATAGGCGGAGAAATCTTTCCCCGATGTATTGGACTCCAGCACCAAGATGGTGACACTCAAGGTGGCCAGGAATCCTGCGGGGCCGCCTGACCGAAGGCGAATGAATATGGAGCCCTCCATTGTGGACCTTGGATTGCTCCAGATCCTGCGCCAATTGAGCATGCATATCGGTTAACGCGTATTTAAATACATCCATCTAATTTTTTTCGATTCGATATAGATGCGTTTTTGTGCGAAGGAGCAAAGCTTTTCCCGTTACAGCCGGAGAGGCCCATAGTTCGCCGTCCAACTGATTGGTGGCAAGTTCTTTGTATTCCTGACCCGGCTCAATGACTGTGGTCGTTCCCTTTTTATTGGATAGATAAATGCGTCCATCGGCAGCCAGCAAGGATGCGCCGAATTTGCCATTCAGTTTCTCTACCCATACTTCTTCGCCTGTCATCGCATTTGTGCAAATCAGGTTGCCCTTATCACTCATCGTATAGAGTAACTCGCCCACGAGCACCGGGGAGGATTCATGGGGTGGTGTTTCGGTCATCTTCCACACAACGTTTGAATCCGTAAGATCCCCCACGCCGCCCTGGCGAATTGCCCAAAGCTGACTGCCCCCGGGATTACCCCCGGTGTTTATAAAGAGCAATCCATGGCCACTGACAATGCGTGAAATGGTACTGTCATCGCGGTAGCGGACCCGCCAGATCTCTTCGCCTGTTCGGGGATCGTGTCCTGTTGCCATGAGCGCGCCGTTACTAATCATTTGTGGCTTTCCATCTATCGGGAGGATCACGGGGGTCTGATACGACTTGAGGTAAACGGGTTTAAGACCTGTGTAGAGATCTTCCGGGCGGTTGTAGAGCCACTTTGTTTCCCCGGTGTGCTTATCCAGGGCAGCTATGAATTGCTTGTCTGTGCCTTCGAGATGGACAATAACGAGGTTTTCGAACAGGACGGGTGAAGACGCGGGGCCTTGCATGTGTTCACAATTTAAGTCTGTACG
>CALAXS010000060.1 GCA_937895305.1 uncultured bacterium | reverse complement strand
AACAATCGTAGTAACGACCTCACCTCACCCGTCATTGCGAACCGAATATAACGAGGTGCGGCAATCTCGCTTGGTCCTGACGACTATAAAGTCGCAGTCAAGACACCGACCACACCAGTCTTTCCCGTGAAAACGGGAATCCCCCCAACGGTATCCCAACGCACAGCCGGAGCCGACACTCCGGCACAGCGCAGCACCCTCACCCCCTACTGCCCCGTCCCCATCTCCGGCAAATACGGCTCAAGAAACGCCGCAAACACCTCCGCCATCACGGCATTCCCCGCAGGATTGGGATGAAAATCGAGAGGGGCCAGGTGGAGTACAGCATCGCCCTGACCCTGCAACGCTGGGAGAAGATCGCAGAATGGGATTGCCGAATCTTTGCAGTGTTCACGGAGCATTTCATGCAGGGGCACTTGCCAGTCGGGCAGGTAAACTTCGGGGTAGTCAGGAAAATAGGCCACTACAAGTTGAACGTCCTGTTCCTGCAACATTGCATGAAAATAATCCAACGCATAGAAATAATTTTCGATAGTGCTCAGCTGCGCTTCGGTATAGATTTCGTAAGCTGCGATACCATCTGCTTTCTGCGCATGGTCCTTTAAAAATATTTGAGCGTTTTCCTGAAATACATCGCCACCCGGAATATCATATCGGCTATTGAGCTGATTACTTTCGAGTATGTTTCTATGGCTACGGTAGCGATCAAATATCCGTTGGGTCGCCTGGTCCAGAATTATTTCTCCAAGGGCCGTTTGCCCAAATAGAATCCATTCACTGCTTTCTCCCAGACCGGGTCTGAAGGTATCGGCATTAATGAGTTCTTCCCGCTGTTTGTCCCGAATCGCATCAATGTCGTTCAGCACAAAAGTGAGGAGCACAATATGGGGCTTTAACTTTGCACAGAAGCGTTTGTATAAATCGATTTGCCTGTCAATGCTGATGTCACCTATAGCTGCGTTAATCACTTCAACCGGATGGCCTTGCTCCTGTAGTTGTACTTGCAGTGATGCGGGGTAGGTGTGGGGGTTATCGACATAAAAACCCTGGGTTATGGAATCACCCAGCGCGATGATACGGGTTGTAGCTGCCGGTTTTTCCAGGGTGATTTCTGGTCCGCGAAAGCCCAGTGCATTCGTCGTAATGGTATAGGGAATAAGGTCCCATACCAGCTGCATGGAAATGCCGGGGCGAAAGAGGGTTTTACCATCATTGGCCCGGTAATCGAAGAGACCTTTAGGGTAGCCCATAAGGCGTAAGCCCCCTTCGAGCAGCAAAAGAATCAATGCGGTCGTACAGACAAGGTAGATGCCGTATTGGAGTATTGCCTTAACAGGACTCTTTTTCGTGGTGCTTTTCATGTGCAACCTATGTTGTCATAGTTGAAGGTCGCTTATCCATAGTGAGTAGACGGGCGTGGTGTTGCTTGCGTATGATCAGGTCAGGAGAACACGAAATGGCTGCAATAAAAATGTATATGTATAAAGGGTGTGGCACTTGTAAAAAAGCGTCCCGGTGGTTGAATGAACAGTGTATTGCCTTTGATGAAATCCCGATTCGCGAACAGCCCCCTACACTGCCAGAATTAAAGCGCATGTTGAAAGCACAAGAAGGTGCATTGCGAAAGCTCTTCAATACCTCTGGTGGTGATTACAAGACCATGAATATGAAGGAGGTCTTAACGACCTTGTCCGACGATGAAGCGCTACAGTTATTGGCGAAGCATGGGAATCTGGTGAAGCGTCCTTTTGTCGTGAGTAAGGACGTTATGCTGGTGGGATTCAAGGAAGCCGATTGGGCGGGTGCCTTCGGACAATAAGCATGGGGCCAGCATCTTGCTGACCCCATAAAATTATTCAATCAACCCTCTTTGGTGGCTGCCATTTTCGCGTCCAGGCTTCGCCCCCCCGCACCATTGGCCACGATGATAAGTAGTCCACCCATGATAGACAGGTTCTTCATGAAGTTAATCATCTGAGGCTGAACGGCATCCCCTTCCAGGGTCCAGAAAGCATGAAAGATGAGGCTCGCCGGGATTAAGAAGATTATCAGCAGGGTAGCGCCGATACGGGCCTTGAAACCCAGGATCAGTGATGTGGCACCTATGAGCAGGGTTACGATAGCGCCCACCAGAAACACAGGTACCATGGGCATATTTTGCGCGGCCATATAGGCGCTAGTCCCTTCAAAGTCGGTAATTTTCCCGATGGCACTCATCAGAAAGATAAGCCCCAGCAGGATTCGCCCAATCAGGTTGATGTTTTTCTGCATAGATTCATTCATTGTGTGGTCTCCTTTGTATCTGCCCGTATTTAGTTGTTTCATCAACTAATAAATTAAAAAAATTCCCTATGCGCCCCGTAAGCGTTCGAGGAGATCGATAAGGATGTTTTGCTCTTCCAGTGACAAGACCTGGAAGGGACGCAGGTGTATGCTGGCCATGGGTTCATCCAAAAGGTCGAGGAGGGCCAGGCCCGCTGGCGTAATGGTTACACGCACCGCACGGCGATCATTGGTCTCGCGATTGCGGGTAACACAATTGCGGGCTTCGAGGCGGTCAATAAGACGGGTGACATCGGGTACGCGGTGTACCATGCGACTGCTGATTTCACGACAGACCAGGCCTTCGTCTCGTGAACCCCGCAATATGCGCAAGACATTATATTGCGGCACAGACAGTCCCTGGGTCTTCAGCTTTTTCTTGACCACGTCGGTCAATTCCCGTTCGGTCATAACGAGGTTCAGATAGGCCTCCGCCGCAGTATTGACCATGGGCTTGTTTTGTTTGATTTCCTTTTGCAATTTACCAGTCAT
>CALAXS010000059.1 GCA_937895305.1 uncultured bacterium | reverse complement strand
ATGGTTTCATAGTCTTCTTCTCAAGTGGGGAAGTTGGTCTCCCCCACTCGGTTTTATCAGTAATAATTAATTCTAATGTTACTCAGTTGATAGCATTTTTTCCGGAGCAGAGCTCCGGGATATGCGTTCCCAAGCAGAGCTTGGGAACGAGTTCGGATTTTGATAGTTCGCTAGCAGGGAAGTTCCCATCCTTTGCGGTATTCTTTGGTGAGGTGATGGTTGAGGCTTGCGTCGTTGGTAATTTTACCGGATACGCGGTCGTATTCGAGCTTTTTCCCGGCGCGGAGAGCGACGTTACCGAAATTGACGAATTCGGTGAAGGGCGCGGAATACTCGAAGTTGGAGGATGGGGCGTCGCCACCTTTGCAGCCGTCGATCCAGTTCTGCGCATGGTTTTCGTCTTTCACACGGGCGAGTGTTTGTTCGGGGCGCTTGTAGTCTTTGTTGCGTTCCATGGGCAGGAAGCGTGCTTCGCCACTATAGGTGCCTGCGGTAAGGTAACCATCGCTGCCAATAAAGAGGGAACCGTTGTCGCCGCCACCGATTTCCTGATCTTCGGGGATGCCTTCGGGACGGGGTGGCATGTTGCCACCGTCGTGCCAGTAGATGGTCACCGGGGGCATATCACCCCGTGCAGGGAATTCGTATTTGATAACGGATTTATTGGGGGCTGCTTCATCGGTTAAGCCTTCCTGGGATACGGCTTCAACGGAGAAGGTTGTTGCTTCGCCGAGTTTAAGTGCGAGGTTTGGAGTGTCCATGATGTGACAGGCCATATCGCCGAGTGCACCGCAGCCGAAGTCCCACCAGCCACGCCATTTGAAGGGGGCATAGGCTGGGTGGTAGGGGCGTTCTGGTGCGCAACCAAGCCAGAGATCCCAATCGATATGTTCGGGGACGTCTTTGGCTTTGGGGCGTTTTTTCATACCCTGCGGCCAGATGGGACGATTGGACCAGGCATGGACTTCACGCACTTCACCGATAGCACCATCCCAGAGCATTTCGGCGAGGTCGCGGCAGCCGTTATTGGAGCGGCCCTGGTTGCCCATTTGGGTGACGACGCCAGTATCTTTTGCAAGCTGGCGCAGGAGACGTGCTTCGGCGACGGTATGGGTGAGGGGCTTTTGGACGTATACATGTTTGCCCATGTTCATGGCCATGAAAGCGGCAGGTGCGTGGGTATGGTCGGGTGTGGAAATGGTGCAAGCATCAATCTCGGGGTGTTTTTCGAGCATGATGCGGTAGTCTTTGTATTGCTTGGCATCGGGGAGACGGGCGAAGGATTCTGCAGCGTTCTTCCAGTCGGGGTCGGCGAGGGCAACGACGTTCTCGTGGGAGACATTCATAATGTCGCTGAGGCCTTTACCGCCGGAACCGATGGCGGCCACGTTCATTTTTTCGTTGGGCGAGAGTTTACCGGGGATTACCTTTGCGGTATTGGGTGCAGCGAAACCCGTGATGGCCCATGCAGCGGTGGTGGTGGTGGTCGCGAGGAATGCGCGGCGTGTTATGTCGTTATTTTTTTTCATCTTGCTTGTCCTTATGCGATACGGAACCCTGAAGAGGTTACTTGAAAAGTAACGGTTCTTGTAATCATCGCAGCACAACGTGCTAAAGGTCAAGAATTTTGTGGGTGTTCGATTCAATGTTCCAGCAGCTATAGTATTGCGAGCAAGAGATTGCCGCGTTGCTCACTTTGTTCGCGCCTCGCAATGACGTGGCGAGTGAAGTCGTTGTAGATAATGTCCGCAGGAGTGGACCGTATGCATTCCCACGCAGAGCATGGGAACGAGGGATCTCTCGGTGTGTGCTCCGACTGGAGGTTGGGATACCGTTTGGGGGGATTCCCATCTGCACGGGAATGACAGGATTTACGACAAATGCCGATTAGCTAATTGTTTGGGGTTGCTTGGGTTCTGTTTTTTGTGTAGCGTGTAGTCGTTCCTGGAAATTGTTTTACACTCTTGGGGTTACCATTATTTATGGGTTCGTCGCGTTTAAAGATAACGGAGCGCATGGCATCTTTGATGGCGTATCCTAAGCTGGCTGGTCCGAAGCCACGTATGCTGGTGTTGGAGAGTCAATATTGGCTGGATGTAGCGTGTATCCGTGCTGCGGAAGCTATGGGGTGGTCGGTGTCGCGCACGCCAGTCTTGATGTCGGGTGCATTACCGCGTGAGATGGTTTCTGGATTGCTGGAACAGTTGGTTGCATTTAAGCCGGATTTCGTATTGAGTATAAATTTGAGTGGTATGGATGAGCAGGGTTTGTTTGCGGGATTGTTTGAGGATTTGCACATTCCTTTTGTGACGTGGTTTGTGGACGATCCCCGGACGATCATCATGGGTCGGGATTGTTATGGTACTGAGCATGGGGTGGCGTTAACGTGGGAACGTGGGTATATGGGGTATTTGGAGGAGCGCGGGTTTGGGCTGGTGGCGTATATGCCGTTGGCGGTGGATGGGATGGTGTTTAATGGCGAGCCTGGGGATTCGTGGCCCCTCCCTCCCACGTTCATCGGGAATTCAATGGTGCAGTCAGCGGCTGAGGAATGGGGTTGGGCGCAACTTCACCCTGAGGTGGAGTCGGCTGTGGTAGAGGCCATTGGCAGGGATACTTTGGCGCGTGGAAATTTTGGTACAGGGTTGGGGACTGTGTTGGGCGAGGAGCGCATTGCAGCGTGGGATGAAGAATATCGACGGCATGGGGAGTTGTTGTGCTTTGTGGAAGGGACCCGTCGGCTTCGTGAGGAACTGGTTACCCGCCTTGCGCCACATGGGTTGGTAGTCTGTGGGGATGAGCATTGGGGGCGTGTGACGGATGCCTGGCAGCCCTATGTGAATTATGAGGGGGGTGT
>CALAXS010000058.1 GCA_937895305.1 uncultured bacterium | reverse complement strand
ATTCAGGTACCCCTTTCCGAATTCCTCACCGTTCATGGCGACTGGACCGGGCGCATGAATGTGAACACCATGCAATACGAAACCATCCTGGCAGTTTGCGAAGCCTATAACATCAATCCCGAAGGTATTCTGGAGAGACGATTTAACGACCCGGATGGTATAGGCGTATTTTTACAACAAAACGAAATTGATGCCCTGGCTGGTTCCAATAATAATCCGACTCAGGAACAACCGCAGGATACTAATGATCCACCACCTGATCCTGACGACCCACTGCCTGTGCGTCAAGGCTCGCCCTATGTCGTTCACAGCAACGTCTTCCGTATCTATGGCGATGGTCGTCACGACAATATCCTCGTGCGTATCGAAGCCTATGTGATGCGGATTCCACAGGGAGATACGGGTAGTGGAAATGCCGTGCCCGAGATACCACCCATTGCACAAAGCCTTCAGCTGGGTGATGAAATGCAGGTGAACGAGCAATTCCGCATTCTCGACTGGAAGGTGATTCGATGACCAGTCCGTATTGCCCAAATATAGAATTGAGGAATTTGTGAGCAGCTTTATCTATAAAGGCCGGACACCACTTTGTGTAACACAAGACCTCAACCTCACCCGTCATTGCGAGGAGTCACGCCAAAGGTGTGACGACGCGGCAATCTGGCTTGGTCCAGATGACGGGACAGTAGCAATCATGACTCCGGCTTCAACATCAATCGGGCCAAGAGAGATTGCCACGCCTCGTTTGCTCTCGGCTCGCAATGACGTGCCTGTTAGCGTCAAAGCTATATTGGTTGATTTATTTTGGACAACAGTAGTGACCAGTAGTTTTTTGTATACCCACCTGCTAGAATACGCCAACCCGTGCACTAGCAGCACCACTGTACCCCGGAGCACCCTATTACGATGATTACGGCCAAAGCCGCAGCCATAGAACTTACTTCCGATGAGATCCGTATCGCCGTCGTCAAGACGGGTGGTGCCAAGGTCACTATTCTCGAACTGAAGTCCTGCCCAATTACTACGGAAAATCCCGAGCTCTACCCGGTAGCTGCGGCAGAAGCACTCAGCAAGACCCTGAGCGAACTCAGCCACCAACCTTCAAGCTATGTCCTCTGTCTTAACGCAGAGCAGGCCATAATCCGCCCCATCACCATTCCCTTTCGTGGCAAACGTCGCGTGGGGGCTGCCGTCCAATTCGAACTGGAGCCCTACCTGGCCTTCCCCATAGATGAGCTTCTGGTAGATCATCACATCACCACCGAAGCCGATGGTGAGACCGATGTGCTGGCCATTGGCATACGACGCAATATAGCAGAGCAACAACTGGACATCCTCGAAGAAGCGGGTATCTCCCCCGATGCTATCACCCTGGATGCAGTGGCCCTCGCCGGACTCTGGACCACGACGCAGAAAAACTCCAAAGAGATTCACGCACAACTCTTTGTCCGCAAAGACAATACTTGCCTCACCATCACCCAGGGCAAAAACATCCTCTATGTACGCCACCTCCCCTGGACCGCGACGCAGCTTCAGGATGCACCACAGCAGGCCCTCCGCGATTTGCAACATACCTTTCGTGCCTTTACCACGACCTGGCGCGGAAACGGCGAAATTCAGCACCTTCATATCCTGGGGCTAAGCCTTGAACCCCAGACCCGCGAAACTTTTGATGACGGCCTGCCATTCCCCACCACAGACGGTCTGCTTGTTTCCACGCTTCGTGGTGGGGGTCTTGCTCCAGCAGCACGCCCCGGCTCAGATCAACTCAACACCTGGGAAGCCACGGTAGGCGCGGCGTTTGCAGCAGGTGGTCGCTGCACCAGTATCGACTTCAATCGCAATGAGCGCAGCCCCCATACAATTATCAACCGCACCATCACCCATCTCCTTTTTTCCACCTGCCTGGCCCTTATTCTCCTGCTCGGCTGGGCGCTCTATTACCACTTTGGCACGTCCAAATACCAGCACGCTGCACGACAGATTCAAAGTGAAATCGATAGCCTCACCGGGGAAATCGATACGCTGAGTGGTGAGATCCTCGGCCTGGACACGGGTATCTTCAGCGACCCCACGCTCCTGGATGTACTCAAGGACATTGCAATCGCTATGCCCGAGAACAA
>CALAXS010000057.1 GCA_937895305.1 uncultured bacterium | reverse complement strand
GGAAGACTTCGCCAATGCCGGGGCAGACATTATCAGCTTTCACATCGAAGCGGCTGAGCATCCTCACCGGGTTATCAGAAAAATTAAGGACCTGGGTTGCCAGGCAGGTATCGTGCTGAATCCCGGTACACCGGAAGACGACATTGAATACATCGCCGACCTCGTCGATCTGATTCTTATCATGACGGTGAACCCCGGTTTTGGGGGTCAGGAATTTATCCACGAGATGCTCCCCAAGATCCAAAACATTCGTGCCATGATTGGCGATCGCGACCTTCAAGTCGATGGTGGTATCGATGCAACTACTGCGCCACTGGTTATCGAAGCCGGGGCCAACATCCTCGTTTCAGGATCCGCCATCTTCCATAGCGACTCCTACCTCGAAGCGATTGAGTCTATGCGTCCTATGGGTGTGTAAACGCCCGTCATTATTTTTCCATCTTGTCATTCTCGCCGAGGCGGGAATCTCCGCGTAGCAATCCCAGCCCAAGCCGGGACTGAGGTCGTAACATTTCAAGTTGAAGTTACTCATGGACAAAAAACGGGAGCAACCAATCGGTCGCTCCCATTTTTTTTGAGTTTAAATCCAAGACTTACTCTTCAATAAACCCGTGGTACAAGCCCATATAATAAGGCAATAAGAACACGGTGCCATTACCCAGCTGATTGCCTCCGCCCCCATAATCCAGGCTCCATGGGTCTGTGTTCCAGTGGTTAAAGTGCCGGTTTTCAACGGGCAAAACTTTACCGTTTACGCGCATGCCACGCTTACGTGCCTTGAAGGCAATCTCCGGCACATCGGGTTCTACGCGGGTCTGGCGCGGTAAGAGTTGGATATCGAGGCGATGGCTGTTCTCTGAGGCCCAGTTCAAACGATCCAGCGGAAAGCCGGTAAGGGTGGCCATGGAATCATCGAGCCAACCTTGCCAGGGTGCGATAGACTGTGTTCTCCAGGGGTTGGTGTAATCTGCATCCAGGCCATGGACCGCATAGGCGAAATTGAAGAAGGGGTTCATCTCGGGTTCCATGAGCATCCAGTAGGAATAAAATGAAAAGCCCATCTCTTCTTTCAGCGCTTCATCTTTGGTGTACTTGAGCAGGTTGTAATAGTTCATGATGGCCATCTCGTCATCCGACTGATTGCCTGCGCCCATACCATGGTGTAACTTGGCCATCATGGCGTTGGTGTCATAGCTATGCTCTTTACGCAACAATTCAATGTGCTCGCCGTATTTAGGGTCACCCGTCATGTGCTCTGCTACAGCCAGGTAAGCCAGCATACTCAAGGATTTCAGACCACGCTCGGACCACCAGTATTTATTATGATTCAGGTTTTCCGGGTCATAGATGGACCAGCGTGTGGGCGTGCCTGTGTGGTCCACCAGCGTATAATTGTGATCAATCAGGTGATCCGTCAGTTCACGTACAACTTTGACTACAGCATCCTTCTCTGCTTGCGTTTCCGCAACTAAATCGTAGTACAGGGGATAAAAGAAATAGTGGCCATCCAGCTCGTCGGAACTGGTATCACTTTTCCAGTACCATTTACCGTCTTCGCTCTTGGGCCAACGGGGTTCGTAGACTTTCCACAATACATCGTCATTCGCCTGATGATGCCTGTCCCCTTCTATACGGCCGATATTAGGATCGCCATCCTCTACCGAACGTATCGTACGGGCTACGTGACCCTTGGGTGCGGGGTGGGAACCCGAAGTACTCACGGTCTGGAGGAATTCCAACGCCTTGAAAGCTGCCGTTGCACGTTCCTTTGCCTTCGGGTCTTTTGTGGCTGCATAGGCATAGCATTCGCCCGCACCATACATGGCCGTCCAGAGACCATCGTTATCGCTGTCGTGATGAGTGACCTTGCTATCCCGGTTTCCCGCTTCAGCGAAACTGCTTTCAGCGGTGTAACCGTAAGGCGTACGCTTGATATATTTTTCAACTTCGTTCTCGTAATAGGCAGCTTTGTCCGCCAGCGTCATATCGCGAAATTCGATACGACCAACCCCATTTTTTGTGGCG
>CALAXS010000056.1 GCA_937895305.1 uncultured bacterium | reverse complement strand
AGCCTTCTCATGGAAGATTGCCACGCCTCGTTCCTCTCGGCTCGCAATGACGGGGGCTTTAGCGACGTTAATAAATTTCACGTCATTGCGAGGCACGAACGTAGTGAGTAACGCGGCAATCTCGTGCTCGCAACGATTCACTCTATAAACAAAGGCCCATAACATTTCATGGAAACATGAAAACGCCGTAACATTTCAAACTGGGGATGCATGAGTATAATCAGTTTCGGGTACGTATAGCCCCGGTTAGGTGTAGAAAAAGACGCTGATGCTTGAATGGGCCCTTGTCCATTTTGTAGAATACTCCGATGTGCCCGGGTGGTGGAATTTGGCAGACACGCTAGACTAAGGATCTAGTGCCCTCACGGGCGTGCGAGTTCAAGTCTCGCCTCGGGCACCATATTAAATATGATACGGGCAGTCTTACCTCCAGGGGTTGGCTGCCCGTTTCTTTTAGCATTATGGCCAACAAAATAAGGGAGTTGCGTGGATTGAACCGGGAAAAACAGGAAGCACTTTGTGTTCATCCGAAGTGGCAGGCAGCGGATCTGGGCAAGGCATTGCCGGATTCCCCCCATGCTACATCGGTGTGTCTTCCCCTGTGGTCTCACGTGGTGGGCTATGAGGAAGGCGACCCGGCAGTACGGGACCGTCTCGCTACGGGCTATCCACGATTCATATTCCAACCTGCAGTGCAGCAACTTTTCGCGCAAGTAAAGGCAGAGCATGGTGACGATGGTGAAGATGCGTTGGTTTTTCCATCGTTACAGACAGCGGAGCGGTGTGTGGCTTTTATGGAAAGACAAGGCGCTACCGGGCGGATTGTATCGCTGGATAATGCGCACCACGCGGTCCTCTTTCCCGAAGACGATTTTCTACATGCCAAGGGCTTCTGGCAGCATTTCGGGTACATCACCAGTTCACGCCGTGCGTTGAGTTATCTTGAAGGCCGAGAAAGCACAGACCCATCACAGAGCAAGCGCGTCAAGCAGATTTTGAATGATCGGCTGGCGGGATTTTCCGGTATGGATCCCGATGATGTGTGGCTCTACCCTTCGGGAATGGCGGCCATGAGTGATGCGTTGCGTGCGACCCAGACGTGTACACCCGGCGCGAAGACTATACAACTGGGCTTTCCCTATGTGGATGGCCTGAAAATACAACGGCAATCCGGGGCAGGGTGTCACTTTATCCCGGCCATTGGCGAGGAAGCCTTTACGCAATTGGAGGCCTTGCTGAAATCGGAACCCATTGCCGGGGTCTTTAGCGAAGTGCCGGGCAACCCGCTGCTCCAATGTTTTGATGTGCCGCGCCTGTCTGAATTGTTGCACCAATTCAACGTACCGTTTTTTATTGATGACACCGTAGCGACCTTTGCCAATGTGGATCTCCTGGCCTATGTAGACGGTATCGCGACGAGCCTGACCAAGTTGGTCTCGGGCAAGGGCGATGTCATCGCAGGGTCGTTGATACTCAACAGTCAGTCTCCCTTACATGAGAAGCTCCAGGATGCTATTGAGGCGAAGTATGAAGACTTGCTGTGGTACGAAGATGCCGTAGTGCTGGAACAGAACTCGCGCGATTTCCTGGAACGGTCACAGCATATCAATACCACTGCGGAGGCACTCTGCGACTGGCTCAATGGGCACAGCAAGGTGGAGCGGGTTCACTATCCCAAGTATGAATCGCGAGAAGCCTATGATGCTATACGTCGACCCGATGGGGGTTATGGCGGTTTGTTCTCTGTCGTGCTGAAGGATGCCGAAGTACACACACCGAAGTTCTTCGATGCGCTGGCCATCACGAAAGGACCGAGCCTGGGCACCAACTTCTCGCTGGCCTGTCCATTTACCTTGCTGGCCCACTACCATGAACTCGACTGGGCAGAGGAGCAAGGCGTCTCGCGCTGGCTCATCCGTATCTCCATCGGCCTGGAATCGCTGGATGATCTGAAGCAACGGTTTACCGATGCGTTTGAGGTGGCCTGGCGGTAGGGGGACCGGGTGCGCTTTGCGCCTTGGATAATTAGCACGCTATCGCGTGCACTGGATTCCCGCCTTCGCGGGAAAGACGGAGAGGGGAGTACGTTGGGTGTCGGTACTCCGTCTACAGGATTGGATACCGTTAGGGGATTCCCGCCTTTGCGGGAAAGATGTATAGGGGTGAGAATGACGGGGCGGGAACGGGATAGAT
>CALAXS010000055.1 GCA_937895305.1 uncultured bacterium | reverse complement strand
ACGGCTGTTCAGTCTTTGCCGATTTTGACGTAAGCCTTTTAATAAATAGACTTAGCTTACTCAATACGGTCCAGCTCTTCATAGCCATCAGAAAAAAGTCCCTGACCGATTACCAGCAGTTCGAAGTGCTCACCCACAACATCGATGAGTAACTTTCCGTCTTTTATCTCGTATTTCCCCTTGATGAGGTCGTTCACCATAAGCACGTTATCGGCGCGAAAACGGAGCTTCCAGTCTCCGGCATTCCAGTAGGTGTCCTTAATGGTTTCATAGGTTAAGGGATCACCTACAGGCACTGGTCGCTGACGTGAACTACCCCGTCGATCGCGAGATCGATATTCTTTGCGGTACTCGGTCATGCGCTCAAAGGTTTCCAGGGGTGCTGAGTACTCGATGTAGCCAATGAACATTTCTTCGTAGGTCTGGTCCCCGAAGTGTACGGTAGCGGTGTGGTCCGGGTTGTAGGGGTTGGTGGAGGCGTTATTGAATGCACCTGAAATGATAATGCTACTACCCCGTTGCACTTCTATGGGCTTGTCCAGGCGATATTGAGTCTGCCAGTCAAAGTTATAGTTGGGTACAGAGATGAGCGTTTCTACGTGTCCGTCGGGCTGCACGAGGTCGTATTTCACACGGCTGCCGCGATAGTGCATATGGGGATTAAAAGCCCACAGCCTGGCGGGGTGATAAAACTCAAAGTCACTTTCAACGGGGTGGTCAACTTCGCCGGGTGGAATTTCAAAGTCAGCTACATAGGCAGCCCGTGTCACCATACGTTCTTTTGGGGTACCTTCATAGAAGTGGAGTCCGATTTTCGTATTGTCCTCCTGGGCAGTACCCGTGGTTACATAGTGAATCTGAAAGACGAGGGTGGCCCCATTGGGGATAAACTTTGCGGTACCTTCCGGGAAAAATTCACGGCGCACACCGGGTACAAAACCACCAAAGAAACCGCGAGCACCACCGGACACGTGGGGTTCTTCATCTTTGCGGTCTTCGGGGTATTCAATAAAGATCAATGCGTGGTGCACTACTTTACGGTTTCCGGGCAGGACCTCAAGTCCACGAATCCACTTATCTTCGCCAAAGTCAGTTTTCGCGTAGATCATTTTATATTCAAGTACCCCTTCAGCAGGCACCAGAAAGGGTTCATCCATGGCCACGACGACATCGGGCTCACCCAGTTGCCATTCTGATGTGCGGGGGGTTGCCAACGCGGGAAGTGGGTCTTCGGCTTCGTCCTGCTGGGCACCTGCTTCAATCCAATGAATGAGCTGCTGCTGTTCCGAGGTCTCCATGCGGCGATCATTTTTAAAATGCCCGTAATGGGGATCTGCATGCCAGGGTGGCATTCTGTCGGTGAGGATGACTTCGCGAATCATATCGGCCCAGCCCTTGACGCGACGGTGTCTGTCCATGGCGAAGGGCCCTACATCACCTTTTACATGACAGGGCAGGCAGTATTTCTGAAGAATGGGGACAATGTCTTTCGAATAGACTGGTGCCTCATCGGCGACTACATAGGTAAATTTCGTTCCATTCGGACGCTGCCCGGTATCCGCAGGCTCCTCATGGGCACTCAATGCTGTAATCGCCGCTTCCAATTGCAGCGTGGTCGTCGGCTCTTTGCCCAGTTGGGTGCGATAACGTACCGCCCAGTCACTGGTATCAATCAACAGGGTTTCCCCTGTCGTGCTCAGACTCAGGCTCTGGCTGGCCAATTGTGCCGGATCTATAAGGACCGGGAGGGGGGCTGCACTGTTTTCCAGAAGGAGTCGGGTATCGGCCTGTACGGGGTCAATAAGCCAGGCACGGACCAGGTCAGGATAGTCTTTCGTTAATTGTGCCAGTGCTGCAGCGGCCTCGATAGCGGTGGGACAGTTGGATTGGTAGCCCATAATAATGAGCAGGGGCACATCACTCTGGCGGTAGAGTTCGTGAGAACTCCCCTGGTGGTCCAGGAGCCGAAAGTTTTCTACGGCGGCCTGTGCCGATCCTGCATACAGGGCT
>CALAXS010000054.1 GCA_937895305.1 uncultured bacterium | reverse complement strand
CATCCTTGTTAAAAGATTATCGTGCTGCATTCATTAATCCCAATTCACGATTACTGGGGCCCTGTTTTGATTTTAAGCAGCATGGTGAATCGGGCGCGTGGGTATCGGAATTGCTACCCCACTTCAGTGAAATTGTGGATGATGTTACCATCATAAATGGCATGAAGACCGATGCCTTTAATCATGCACCAGCACAGATTCTGATGAATACGGGATCGCAACAGTTTGGGCGACCGAGCATGGGGGCCTGGACCAGTTATGGCCTGGGCAGTGAGAATCGTGATTTACCGTCCTTCGTCGTCTTTAGCTCTGGCAGCAAAGGACCGAGCGGCGGTTCTGCGAATTGGAGTAGTGGCTATTTACCGACGGTACACGAGGGTGTCATGTTCCGATCAAGTGGTGACCCGGTATTGTATTTATCGAATCCCGAGGGCGTTGATGATGCGGTGCAACGGGACACGCTGGATACCTTGAATACCTTGAACAGCCATCGTTTTAATGTGATGGGTGACCCGGACATTGCTACGCGCATCAATTCGTATGAGTTGGCTTTTCGTATGCAAAAGAGCGCACCGGAGTTGATGGATTTAAAAACAGAACCACAGCATGTGTTGGATATGTATGGTGCGGAACCAGGCAAGCCCTCTTTCGCGAATAATTGTTTGCTGGCCCGGCGCATGGTGGAGCGAGGTGTCCGCTTTATTGAATTGTTCCATGAGGCCTGGGACCAGCATGGCAATCTGAAAAATGATTTGAAGAAGAATTGTAAAGAGACGGATCGGGCAAGTGCGGCGTTGGTGAAGGATTTGAAGGCACGGGGTTTACTGGATGATACGATAGTGATTTGGGGTGGTGAGTTCGGGCGTACGCCCATGGTGCAGGGGGATGGGAATGATGGTCGCGATCACCATCCCAATGCCTTTACCATGTGGGCTGCCGGCGGTGGTTTTAAAGGTGGGGTGACGTATGGGGAAAGTGATGAGCTGGGCTTCAATGTGGTGAAGGATCCGGTGCATGTCCATGATTTTCACGCGACCCTCCTGAATCAACTGGGCTTTGACCATGAGCGGTTCACATATCGTTTCCAGGGACTGGACGCGCGTTTGACGGGGGTTGAGGAGGCGCGGGTCGTCCGGGAGATTCTCGCCTAGGCGTATAAGTTGTTATTTTACAGCATGTTATGGGCGCATGTTGTTTACATGTAACCTTTTCATTTTTGTGGGGGTACTACCTGATGAAGGTAGACGCTGAAAGAAAGGGTTAAACGATGATCATGGCAGACATTTTCCGGATTGTCTTTATTGTATTGGGGGCCTGGCTGGCGATTCTGGCGTATTGGCTCATGTTCGAGGCCTTGTTTCCAAGGCTGGTCGCTAAATCCTGTAAGGCCTACGAGGTGCGACCTCTTCGCAATATTCTGGTGGGTGCGGCCGTAGCCATTCCTGGTGTTCTACTGGGATTGGGTTTGGCGTCCAACGGGGGACCGCTGCAATTGGTCGGGGTCGTAATTCTTATGGTGCTGGTGCTGGTTGGACTCTTGGGGTCCACAGGGCTGGTGCGGCTCATGGGCACGCGTTTTGTGGAAGGCAATGGGGCGGTATGGTCACGAACCCTTCGCGGAGGCAGTGTGTTGGGGGCGACCTTTCTCTTGCCACTTATTGGCTGGTTTATAGTGTTGCCGTTAGCATTGGTGAGTGGTCTGGGTGTGGTATGCACACTAAAGCGAATCACAATTCAACAGACTGAGACAGCCCCCGCTACTCCAACCCCTGTAGCTTCTGATGCAGAGGTTATGAGCGCATGAACCTGTCACGGCGACAGTTTCTGGGTAGTGCTACGGCACTGGCGTACTTGCAGCTATCTGGTTGCGATACAAACCCGACCTGGTTTGGTCAGTTTAAACAGGCTGCGCTGGAAGGTCCCATACAGGTGCCCTTGACCGGGGTGCAGTCTCCTGAATTTCATGTGTTGTCACGCCTGGGTTATGGGCCACGACCGCAGGATTATAAACGCATCGCACATCTGGGTGTGGCGGGTTATGTCGCGGAGCAGTTGAAGCCGGAGCAGATTGATGATGGTGAGTGTGAACGACGGGTGCGCCGCCTTGAGGCGTTGGCAGCGCCGTTGGGTGAGTTGTATGAGTACAAGGAAGGCTACCTGCTGAAGGAGTTAACGCGGGGTGCAGTGTTACGTGCAACCTATAGCGAACGGCAGTTGTATGAGCAGATGGTGGGGTTTTGGAGTGACCATTTTAATATCGACAGTTCCAAGGGGGATTGCCGGTGGTTGAAGGTGGCGGATGATCGGGAGGTAATTCGTAAGCATGCTATGGGCAGTTTCCCTGCGTTGCTCCGGGCATCGGCCTTGAGTCCGGCCATGTTGTGGTATCTGGATGGGCGTGCGAATCGAAAGGCGACGGAGGAGGAACGGCCCAATGAGAACTATGCGCGGGAATTGCTGGAGTTGCATACCCTGGGCGTGGAAGGTGGCTATAGCCAGCAGGATGTCGGGGAGGTGGCGCGGTGCCTGACGGGGTGGACGACATTGAATAAGGGGATTGGCAAACATGGGAAGGTAGTGTTTCGCAAGGGGCAGCATGATGATGGTGAAAAACTGGTGTTAGGCCATCGCATAAGTGCTGGCGGTGGTGAGAAAGATTTGGAGCAGGTGCTGGATATTGTGGCATTGCATCCGTCAACAGCACAGTTTATTGCGCGGAAGTTGTGTGTACGCTTTATAGAGGATGACCCGTCGCAGACGGTGGTGGATGCTGTGGCAAAAACTTTTACGGATTCAAAGGGGGACATCGCCTCTGTTTTAGACACGTTGTTTCAGCGCGAAGAATTCTGGGCAGCCCGTGGCGAAAAGTTTAAGCGGCCTTTCCGGTATATGGTCAGTGCGCTACGTGCGACCCATAGCGAAACGGATGCACCGGATGCCTTGCTGGATTATCTGATGCGTATGGGCCATGCGCCGTTTCAATATCCTACGCCGGATGGCTATGGCGAGGGTGAAGCTGCCTGGTCGGGGACCTTGCTGTGGCGGTGGCATCTGGCGCGGGCATTGGCGGAGAACCGTGTGGGTGGTGTGACGGTGGATTGGAATGGGTTGAAGAGTGCATTTGAGGAGGAGCAGCAGGTGTTGGCGCATTTCTGGGGACGTGAAGCGGTGGCGAAAGAGGTCCGGATCTTGAAATCTTCCCCTATGAAAGCGGCGGTGGCCCTGGCTGCGCCTGCTTTTCAGGTGTATTGAGGAGTGCAAGCCATGGCAAACGATAATGGACATACCTTGGTGGTCGTGTATTTGCGTGGTGGTGCCGATGGTTTGAGTATGGTGGTTCCTTTTGAAGATGATCGATACTATGCAGTACGGCCCACACTGGCTGTGTCCAAAAGCGATACCTTGGCGCTGGATACTATGTTTGGTTTGCATCAGCACCTGGCGCCGTTGGAGGCGAGTTATAAGGAAGGTGCGTTGGCCATAATTCATGGGGTAGGTTCGGAGGACGACACACGTTCTCACTTTGAGGCCCAGGATTTGATGGAGCATGCGGGCTATGGTGGTGGGGGTTGGTTGGGTCGGTACTTGCGGTATCGTCCATCGCCTGCTATTGGACCGTTGGCGACGGTGGCAATTGGCAAAGCTACGCCGGAGTCCTTGCGGGGTGCGCCGTCCACAGTAACGCTGGAGAATTTTGACACCTTCGATTTCGGTGAGGATAGCCGACGCTACCTTGAGGATATGGGTGCATTGTATGGGGATGTGGATGGCTATCTGGGCAATGCCGCGCAGGATACGCTGTCGGCCATGGACACGATTATGACGCTGAAGGATCAGGATTACAGCGCGGCGCATGGCGCCCTTTATGGTGGGGATGCTTTCTCCCGGAAACTACGTCAGGTAGCGCAATTGGTCAAGGCGGATGTGGGTATGGAAGCGGTGACGGTGGATCTGGATGGCTGGGACTCCCACTTTACCCAGGCGGTGTTGATGGGGTCGCTGATGCGTCAATTGTCACAGGGGTTGGCGGCGTTTTATCAGGATCTGGGGGATAAAATGGAGAAGGTGACGGTGGTGGTGATGACAGAGTTTGGGCGGCGGGTATATGAGAATGCTTCGTTGGGAACGGATCATGGTCGGGGTGGCGTTATGTTTGTCATGGGTGGTGGTGTGCAGGGTGGGCGTGTGGTAACGGAATGGCCCGGGTTGGATGATGCTGTGCTGGAGGGTCCGGGTGATTTACCGGTAACCTTGAATTATCGGGATGTATTGGCAGCGATTATGAAGCGACATGGTAGTATGGAGGATACATATCGGGTATTCCCGGATTATACAGCGGAAGCAGTGGACTTGTATGGGTAAGGAAATGTGGAGGCCTGTGAAAGGTTGAACTCGGTAGCGTATCTCTATGAGAATGGACACACACCGTGGCAGCGGGTCTGCGCGGTGATGTCTGAACGTCTGCCGGGCCTGGCCCCGGCCATGGAGCAATGTGTGTCCGCTGAGCAGAATCAAGCACCAAATACCAAGGGACACACACCGGAAACTGCGATGGAGATTGCGCAGGAGGCGGCGTTGGTGGAGGCCGTATTGGGTGGGGATGGAGACGGGTTTCGGGTGCTGGTGGATCGTTATTCGCAGCGGATCTATTCGCATATCTACGGGATGGTGCGAAATCGTGAGGAGGCGGAGGATTTAACACAGGAAGCCTTTTTACGGGCTTATCGTTTTTTGCATCGCTATGACGGAAAGCGTGCCTTTCGGAATTGGTTCTACACGATTGCGACGAATGTAACATTGAATGCGTTGCGTTCAGGAAAGCGACGGGAAGCAGCAGGTGATGCCTTGCGTAGTGATCCGGTCGTGGAGAAGGTGGCCGATGAAACTGCACGCAGTCGTGTAAAGCAGACAGAGCAACAGAACAGAATTGGTGCTGCAATGGCGCAGTTGTCGCCCAAGGCAGCGATGTTGTTACAGTTGCATTATCAGGAGGGGTTGACGATGCGGGAGGCGGCAGTGGTAATGGATATGAGTGAGAGCGCGGTGAAGGTACAGATACATCGTGCACGAAAACGAATGCGTGAACTTTTGGTGGATAAGGAATCATGAGTGATTGCAGAAAAATAAGAGAAGGTCTTGCTGAGTCTTTTGATTCGGGAGAGGCTTTGAGCACAACGCAAACAACACATATTGCGGAATGCGATGGGTGCAGGGCATATCATGCTGAGCTTCGTGCATTGGAATCGGATTTAATCGCTATGCCACTGGCGGTAGCGCCAGCAGGGTTAAGTGATCGAATTGAAGGGCGCATCGTACAGTATCGTCAGGAGCGGCGGTGGTATGGGGTTTTGGTGGGTGCTGCGGTGTGTGTTCTGCTCGTCGGACTGGTTGGACTCAGCTGGTGGTATCCTGTGGAGGCCTATTGGCCCGAATGGCTGGATGCCGCGAACGCACTTTTCGAGGGGGATGTCCTCTTTGTAGCGGATGACCAGCTGATGAGTGAGGCTACACTACTTTGGTCTTCGGCGGTATCCCGATTGAATGGAATAAACCAGTTTTCGGATTGGATGCTGTACACCGGTATTGCCGGGGTGCTAATGTTTTTCTTTTGTTTTAATGGCGTTGAGGCGTGGAGTTTACGTAATTTTTATCGATTGAAGGAGAGACACTAATGAAAGCAGTATATGCAGCTGTCATTATTATGGGGGTTATGGTTGCGTGGACCGTATTGAAGGCCGGGGCGATTGCAGCGGCAGTGTGGTTTGAAGTGACTTTCCCCAAACGCGCAACAGCAGCCTATGTTGTCTATCAGGAAAAGCGGGGACGGTGCTTTCTGGTTGGATTGGTGAATGCATGTCTTGGCGTTTTTCTGGTCATATTGCTGTTAAGTATTGAAAGTATCGCTGTGTTGGGTATTGCGCTGGGTAGCCTGCTGTTTATTGTGGCCATTTTGAGTTATGGCCCGGGCTACAAGAACCTTTCGGATAGAATCAATTCCGGTACTGAAGTGCTCTCCCCCATGCGCTCCATCGTGCAGGGCGGTGTACTCTCGGAGTTATTGTTTTTTGTGCCTGTATTGGGGCAACTACTTTCACTGGGCTACTTGCTGCGGGGATTGGGTTCGTTGAGCCTGGTCGCATTTCAGGGGAAATGGAAGATTGTGGCGGTGGAAGAGTAGTTCCTACCTTAATTTTGTATAGTCCTGGCCTACCGATCGGTAGGCCTTTTGCATATACCTGATGTTTTTCCTTTCATATACACAGCCCTGTATGGCAGTATGTTCCGACTTGGATTTACGGCGTAGATTTCTTTATGCAGATTAAGAATTCGTTGACGCGCTTTGCGGAACTTGGG
>CALAXS010000053.1 GCA_937895305.1 uncultured bacterium | reverse complement strand
GGTCTCTCGTCGTCATGCCCGAATCTATATCAAGGAAGGCAAGTTACTTGTCGAGGATTTGGGATCGAGTAACGGTGTCGAGGTAAACGGTCAACGTGTGAAAGAGCGTGTGCTGGGGGATGGTGACCGCTTAACGATAGGCGAGGCTTCTTTCAGGGTTGTCCGTGAGGGCGACAGCACCTTGGGGCAGTCCATAATATCGGCAGAGAAGGCAGCAGTGATTCACCGGGAGATGGTGAGCAGTCCTCAAGGTCAACATTTACCTATGCTGTATCAGGCATCCGAGTTGCTGGGTACGGTCTTTGAATTGGATACCTTGCTCAAGGGGATCCTGGATCTTATTTTTGAGGCACTGCCTGTAAAGCGCGGCTTTATATTGACCGGAACGGAACACGAAGGAAAGCCTGAGATTCGTGCGAGCCGATCGGATGAGGAAGGCGACAAGGGCCCACCCTTGAGTCACACCCTGCTGAGTCATGTGTTTGAGACGCAGGATGCCATGCTTACAGTGGATGCCCAAAACGACAATCGTTTCGATCATGCGGACAGCATCGTGGGGCATGAAATTCATGCTGCCATGTGCGCACCACTCTGTGGGCGGGATGCCATAGTGGGTGCCATTTATGTGGATTCCGGCACATCACCCAAAACGTTTAAAACGCCGGATCTTGAATTACTGACGACCATTGCCCGGATAGTCGGGGTGGCCGTAGAAAATGCCCGACTTTATCAGGAGAATGTGGAGAAGGAACGCTTTGCGGCGATTGGACTTGCAACAGCCGGGCTGGGACATTGCATCAAGAATATGGTAACGGCTATACGTGGTGGCACTGAATTTATTAATATCGCTATGGAAAAGCAGGATATTAAATATCTTGAGAAGGGCTGGCCCATCCTGTCAGGGGCAATTGAGCGCATCGATAACCTTGTACTCAATATGTTGAGTTACTCCAAAGAGCGTGTACCGGAGCGGTTACCCACGGACCTGAATCAGCTTTTGCTAAATCTCTTTGACAGCTTGAAGAAACGTGCAGCCAAGCAGAAAGTAACCCTATCCTTCAAGCCGAAAGATAGCTGTATCGTGGACATTGATCACCACGAAATTTACCGTGTGTTACTGAACCTTACAATCAATGCGATTGATGCTTGTGAGCACAAAGAAGGTACAGTGAGTGCCACAACGGCTAAACATGAGGATGGTGCTTCTTTCAGTATTATTGACACAGGTTCGGGTATCCCTGACGAGATTTACAATCGTCTTTCTGAGGCTTTTGTGAGCAGCAAAGGATCATCCGGGACCGGGCTGGGGTTGGCTTGTACCTACAAGATTGTTCGCGAGCATGGCGGTCGCATTGATGTGGAAACGGAAGTGGGTAAGGGAACGACTTTTCATGTCTTCCTGCCTTTTGAAAAGCGACCGGGTAATCCAACGAAGCGTATTGTGTTGAGCGGGGATAGCTAGGACGCGGACTGGTCAGGGTCATCCATGTTGAAGCGGGACTGCACAAGGTAAAGGGGCCGTTGTTTCACCTCCAACATGAGCACCTTGATATATTCGCCCAGGATCCCCATAAACAACAGGTTTGCGCCCCCGATTAAGAGCACTGCTACGAGTATAGTGTGCATAAGACCGGGTTCAATACGTGTACTGCATATAGCCACACCGAGGGCTATGGCTGTGATCAGCCCCAATCCTATACAAACCAGGCCGAGGAAAATGGCGACCCTCAGCGGGATAACGGTATTGGATACCACGGCATCCCGGGCCAGGCGAAGCACCTTGAAGAGGGGGTATTTACTCTTTCCGGCAAGACGGGCAGGACGGTGGAATGGAATTTCGCATTGGTTGAAGCCCAGTGTGGCGATAGTGCCCCTCAGGAATCGAACCCGTTCATTATAATTGCGCACCCCCTGGATAGCCTTGCGGTTCAGTCCTTTATAGTCACCGGCGTTGAGGGGTAATTCAGGCAAAACCCAGTGGCGCATGATGGTGTAGAAGATACTTGAAGAGACACGCTTCGGGAGGGAATCTTGACCGCGGTCACTGCGCACGGTATGGACGATGTCAAAGCCTTCTAGTAATTTTTCTACTATTTGCGGGATTAATTCGGGGGGATCCTGAAGGTCGGCATCCATAAAAATTGCAAAGTCGCCCTGGCAATGATCCAGTCCGGCTGTTAATGCACGCTGATGCCCATAGTTTCGTGCAAGGCTAAGAATCTTGATGCGTGAATCCTTGCTGGCAGCCTCATGGAGCACGGTATCGGTTTCGTCATTGCTACCATCATCGATAAAGAGAAATTCAAAATGGGCATTCTCAATGGATTGTGTATGAGTATGGAGCGCTTCCAGAAAATCCGGCAAAACCTGCGCCTCGTTATAACAGGGCACAACGATAGAAACCATAATAGTACGGGGGGTATCCATACCCGATATTGTAGGCTACGGAGACCTCTTGAGCAAATCACGTCCAGGTG
>CALAXS010000052.1 GCA_937895305.1 uncultured bacterium | reverse complement strand
GCCGATGGCCTGCGTTGACAGTTCGTTAATGCATTTCGAAATATGCTGTTCGTGTTCCAGAGCTTCTTCAAATACCTGTAAGGGACTATCCCAATCGGTCTTGGGTGCTTCGATAGCCGCCAGGATTACACGTCCACCACGGTCTTCCATAAACTTGATAAACTTGTTCGCATGGGCGTTTTCTTCTTCCGTCTGCAAACGCATCCAATGGGCAAAGCCCTTGAGCGATTTATGCTCGAAATAGGTGGTCATGGATGCATAGAGATAGGAGGAGAAGAGTTCCTCGTTAATCTGTTTGTTAAGCGCATCGGCCATAGCCTGACTGATCATAATGTTCCTTCCTTAGAACTACTGTTGGTTATTCTTGATTATCCAGGCAGCTTGGACACCACCCGATAAATTCAATTCGATATTCCGTTATGGTGTAATTGGTGTCGCGCTTTTCGGGAAGCGCAAGCCTGGGCAGTGGCGATACATCCACATCCCCCACGCCACCGCAGCCCTGACACCGCACATGATAATGATTACTTAGGTCCGCGTCGTAACGACATTGTCCGCCCGGCGTTTCCAGCTTGCGAATCTGCCCGTCACGTACCAGCACATCCAGATTCCGGTAGACCGTGCCCAGGCTCACCTTGGGCAACGCCTCCCGAACCAGCGCATATAACTCATCCGCTGTAGGATGGGTCTTCACCTGTTGCAGGGATTCCAGAATAACCTGGCGCTGTTTCGTCATACGACGGGGCGCATCGGCTACTATTTCCTTATTAGTAATCATTACTGATAGATTAACAGGTTGAGACGGTCTTTTCAAGTTTGGTGTTTTTATAGGAGTGCTGCCACTCCGCTTGTGTTCGCATTTCAGAAAAACCTACACTGGTCCTGGCGGGTCGTATTGGTAAATATATGGGGGAATATCGATGTTTATATCCAGTCTTTTCAGTGTGTTTTGTATATTGGGTGCTGCGGACGCAGGTCATACCGTGGCGGAGAGCCATCAGCTGCATTATACAGAGCCGGCCCTGACGTGGGACGAGGCACTGCCGCTAGGCAATGGTATTCTGGGGGCATTGGTTTGGGGCGATGGCACACCGCTGAATATCTCACTGGATCGCACAGACCTCTGGGACTTACGTCCGGTGCCGGAATACCACAGCGAAGACTACACCTACACAAAAATGCGTGCGTGGGAAAAAGCGGGCAAGATCAAGGAACTCCTGGAACTTTATGACAACCCCTATCACCGTCCGGCCCCCACAAAGATCCCCGCAGGTCGCATCGAGTTACATTTCTCGGAAGGTACCCCTTTCATTGACTCCATGCTAAATCTGCAAAAGGCACAGTGTTTTACTGATCTAGGAGGAGCTGCTCTTCTTAGAATCTGGGTACATGCTGAACAACCTATTGGCGAAATATATTATTTTGGCCGTAATGCTGTGACTCCCTCCCTTATCGCGCCTGCTTTTGGTGGTATGGAGGAAGGCCCCGCCAAGCCTGCTATTTCTATGGGCGACCTGGCACAACTGGGCTATCCCGACCCAGTAGAGACTCAAGGCGAAAACTGGCGCGCGTATACGCAGGAAGGCTGGGGCGGGTTTAGCTTCGCGGTCTATCTCGAATGGAAACCACTGAAAGACAATACTGGCTGGCGCGCGTTTTGGTCCGTCGCATCGTCCAAAGAAGGTGACGACCCACTCGCCATTGCAAAGCAGCGCGTACAGAAGGCCCACAACGAATCCATCGACACGCTACAAGCATCCCACCTTGATTGGTGGTCCAACTATTGGGACCAGAGCTGGGTAAAGGTGCCCCATGAAAGCATCGAACACCAGTGGTATATGGACACCTATAAATTCGGTGCTGCGGGTCGACGTGACGCGCCACCCATCACCCTGCAAGGTCCGTGGACTGCCGACGATGGCAAGCTCCCACCGTGGAAAGGTGACTATCACCATGACCTGAATACGGAGTTGAGCTACTGGCCCTGCTACAGCGGTAACCGCCTCGACGCGGGTCTGGGATTCCTCGATTGGCTCTGGGACACGCGCCCGGCCTGTGAAGACTGGACCCAGCGTTTCTTCGAGATGCCGGGTATGAACGTGCCCATGACCGCCGACCTGAACAATAACCAAATCGGTGGCTGGCGCCAGTACACCCACTCCTCCACCACGGCCTGCTGGTTGGCCCATCACTTTTATCTCCATTGGAAATACAGTGCTGATGACGAGTTCTTGAAAAAACGAGGCTATCCCTACCTTAAGGCCTGCGCCACCTTCATAGAAGCCGTGACCAATGAACGCGACGACGCGGGTCTGCGCACCTTGCCCCTGTCGTCCTCACCCGAAATCAATGACAACCGACCCAGCGCCTGGTTCCCCACCATCACCAATTATGACCTGGCCCTCATTCGATGGCTCATGAGTGCCAGTGCAGAAATGGCAGAGACTCTAGGCAAAGAAGAGGATGTAAAACACTGGCGAATGATTCTGGATGAATTGCCTGTCCTGGCCGTGGACAAAAAAGGTGCCCTGCTGGTTGCCAAAGACTTCCCCCTCAAGGCGAGCCATCGTCACTTTTCTCACCTCATGGCCATCCATCCCCTGGGGCTGGTTGATGTCTCCTATGGGGAAACCGAAACACGTATCATCAATGCATCACTAAAACAATTGGATAAACTCGGCTCCGATTATTGGACGGGCTACAGCTTTTCCTGGCTCGCCAATATGCAGGCCCGCGCCAAGGACGGTGAAGCCGCAGCGAAGTCACTGGAGATCTTCGCGGAGAATTTCGTCCTGCGCAACAGCTTCCACTGTAACGGCGAACAACAGGGCAAGGGCTTCAGCAAATTCACCTACCGTCCCTTCACCCTGGAAGGTAACTTCGCCTATGCTGCCGGGCTCCAGGAAATGCTCCTCCAAAGTCATACTGGAGTTATCGAAGTCTTTCCTGCCATCCCCGACACCTGGCAAGACATTGAATTCCACCAACTCCGCGCACAGGGTGCCTACCTCGTGTCAGCGACCATGAAGGAGGGCGCAATCACCCGACTAACCGTGACGGCAGAAAAAGACGGTCATTGCCTCCTCCAGCTCCCCGGACCAGAAAACAGAATTGGCTTTGATATCAAAGCCAGTGAACAACGCATAGTGGTGGAGTAGAAAATATTCAGGACACACTATCGGTCCCGACTCAGATTAAGCATGATGACAGGGGGATTCCCAATCAAGTTGGGAATGACAAATATATAAGGTGATGTTGCGTATTCGAACGAGTACATCAAACAACCCGTCATTGCGAGACGAGTGTAAACGAGGCGTGGCAATCTCACTTGGCCCAGAAGATTGAACAGTTGCACCAGCGACATTACCCTCTCTGTCGTTCCCGCGGAGGCGGCGACCTCCCCAACGGTATCCCAGCCTCCAGTCGGAGCGCACACTCCCTGCCCGGCAAGGGTCTTGCACGTCATCTAACTTTCAAGTATGGTGATACTCAATTACACACAACGAATTGGAGAGGTAAATCATGTCCCGATTAATCCTATGGTGTAGCGCAATCATCTTATCGCTTGGCTTTAGCACTGCCCACGGTGCGAGCATCGAGCTGGCCACGTTTCAGGCGGATGTCACGCCGCCCGTGGGTTCGCCCTTGTGTGGAGGCGGGGTAAAGGCCACGATTGGTGTTCAGGATCCTCTGTCCGCGCGGGGTATCATCCTCCTGCCCAAGGGGCAGGCCCCCATTGTTCTTTGTTCCGTGGACTGGACGGGCATAGCGAATAGTGCCTACGACCAGTGGCGTGCGACCCTGGCAGAGGCCGCTGGTACAACCCCGGACCGTGTGGCGGTCCAGGCCCTGCACCAGCATGACGCGCCCTACGCCGATTACGACACCCACGATCTGCTGGCGAAACATGGACTGGAAGGTTTTACCTTTAACCGGGAATTTGCTGAGGAAGCCCTGGTGCGCACCGGCAAGGCCGTTAAGGAAGCGCTGAAGACCACGGTCCCCGTCACCCATTATGGTGCAGGTTCGGCGGAAGTTTTCGAGGTAGCGTCCAACCGTCGTATCCTGGATGAGAAGGGCAAGGTACGGGTCATGCGCTTCACGGCCTGCGCTGATCCTGCGATTCGCGCGGAACCCGTGGGCACCATCGATCCTCTGGCACGGGTCATCGCCTTCTGGAACAAGGATGAACCCGTCGCGGTGTTGAGCTACTACGCCACCCACCCCCAGAGTTACTACAACACGGGCATGGTCTCTTACGACTTTCCTGGTATGGCACGGGCCCTGCGCGAGGTAGCTCTGCCCGGTGCGGTACACATCCACTTTACGGGTGCGGGCGGCAACATCGGTGCTGGAAAATACAACGACGGCTCCCCGGAGAATCGCCCAGTACTCGCCAATAAACTTGCCGATGGACTCAAGCGCGCCTGGGAGGCCTGTGAGAAACAGCCCATCAAAGCCAAAGATCTGGAGTGGACGGTACGGCCTACCCCCTTGCCCGTTCGTGAAGAAATTGATGAAGCCTATGAAGAAAAAGTGCTGGCCAATCCGAAAGCCCCGGATGCAGCACGGCGTCAGGCAGCCCGTGAACTGGTATGGCGCAAGCGCTGTGCAGAGGGCTATGCCGTACCCATTCAGGCGCTACGCATTCAAGACGCCTACATCGTCCACATGCCCGGCGAGTTATTCGTGGAATACCAGATCATGGCGCAGGAAGAAAAGCCAAACGCAGTCGTGGCCACCGCAGCTTATGGCGAATATGGTGCGGGTTATATCGGCACGAAGATTGCCTATGAGCAGGGGGGGTATGAAACCGGACTCCATGTGTCCCGCACCTCAACCCAGGTGGAAGACACCCTGCGCGAGGCATTGGAAGACCTGCTCAAATAAAACACCTCTCCCTGTCTTTACCTACTTGATCGGATTATTGCAAACCGTGCTACGGTCGCCAGAGATAAAGAACTATCCTTTATCCCCAACGGCACTTGTAATCATCCAGCCTACGACAGCGAGCCAGATTTGCAAGAAGATCTGGCCACCGGGATCGATACTGGCCTTGGTTACGGTAATTGCCTTGATATGCTTCATGATTTCAGCCTCCGTTTATTGATTCCTGTGAATCAAGACGCAGGCTCTTGGGGATTATTCAATCGATGCGGACTTTTTCTGCCACTCGCCACCCGCATCAAAGCTGATTCGTTGTTGCGTGTGTGGATAATGAATCTCAATCCAGGGGTAGGTAGTCGTGAATGCCTTTTCAGGACGGTATACATATCGAATTTCAGACGATGCCGCTTCACGTAATGTAATCATCTCATGCTCCCGTCCATCGGGCAGACGAACCAGCACAGGGATAGCCG
>CALAXS010000051.1 GCA_937895305.1 uncultured bacterium | reverse complement strand
GCTCATACGGTAGGTTTTGGACATAACCATATTTTTGATAGTGGACTTGATGGACCAACCCTTCTCGGTAAACTGCATCGCCAGATGGTCCAACAATTCGGGGTGACTCGGTACCTGGCCCAGCACACCAAAATTGTCCACGGATGAAACGATACCTACCCCGAAGAGGTGCTGCCAGAGCCGGTTGACCATGACCCGTGCTGTGAGGGGATTCTCTGCACTCGTCATCTCCTGCGCCAGGGCCAGTCGGCCGCTGGAGTCGCTAAAGTCCGGATGCATGTCGGTGGTGATGGCTTCCAGGAAATGACGTTGCACCCGGTCCGCAGGGGTCTTGTGATTACCACGGACGTAACGGAAGGCATCTACGGGTGAACCATCTGTGATGGCCAGGGCTCGTATTGGTTTGGCGAGTTGCTGATTCATTTCTTCATGGGTCTGGACGAATTGGTTCAGGGCGGTTTGGATCTCACCCAACGGTACGAGGTTATGCTGCAAGAGCCAATTTAACAGGGGGCGATGGGTACGGTCCATGGTGCCATTGGCGAGTGCATTCACCGCTTCATTTGCAACCAGGGCATAGCGCTTGGCCAGGCGACTGCGCGAGTTGCACCAGTTACTTCCGTCAGGCTTGAGGAGGTGGGCAACCAAATCATGACCCAATGCAGGCGGGTTAGCATTGGAAAAACGTATTTCATCGACAGCAATCCAGCCATCCCCATCATCGATAAATTCCAGGTAGGCTTCTTTGCCCTTGAACTTGCTCAGATCCTGGGACATGTTGTGCCAGAGCAGACGGTCACCGTGATTCACATCAAAGAGAGTCCCGCCGAAGAGGAGTCCTGTATCAATGCGTAACTGGTAGCCCTGAATCACGAGCCGGACCTGGGCACCCTGCCCCGCGAGTTTCAAGTGGATATTGTTGTGGGAAAGGGTAAACGTCTTTGAGCGTAATACACCCTGCAAGTTACGTGCTATGAGACCACTGTGGGCGGTGCCCTGGAGCGGGACCTTGAGTTGATGGTCTACAACGAGGTCGTTGCCACCACTGGGTGCTGTGGTAAAGGCCTGCCCTTCGGCATACCAACCCGCATAATCCCCATCATCAAAAGTTTCAAAGACCACATCGCCCTCTGCCAGTGCATCGTTCTTGGTTATGCGATTCACTAAAGCATCGCGATGCTTTTTAAACGCGTTCTTTTCGTTAGCAGCGTATTCCATGTCCCGCCAGGCATAGAGGGGATGGTCCACGTCCCGTGCTGCCTGATCCTGGGCAACCCAGAGCCACTGGTTTAAAATGTTCACGTCCAGGTCCCGTTCCCTTGCTACGGAAGCGAGAGAGCGGGCTATGGGCCAGGGGTATACATTCTCGCTGAATACAATGTGGTCCACCATAACATGACCCCAGTCACCATCATGGGCATCCACCACCTCAATCTCCGCACGCATACCCAGATAGGGCCGCACATCCCAGGACTCAAAGTAGAAATGCTCATTATTGCGCCCGGTTTTACTAAGGACCGTCTCTCCGTTTACGTTGAGATTGATGCAGGTTTCGCCTTCATGGTTCCCACCGCCAATGTAAAAGGTGATAAAGGGACGCTCTATGATAAACGCAGGTGAGTTCACCTGGCCCTTATGCTTGTCATTACCACTATAGCTATTGGCAAAGAGCTTGCCCTGAAAGTTATTTACACCCTTCTGGTTTTTATGGGCACCCTGGGGTGCATCGCCAAAGGCATCGCCCTCGGTCTGCCACAAATCAAAGTGACCGGACTCAAAATCGGAAAACAGGATGTCAGGCCGTAGCCCTTCGTTATCATCGTCGGGTTGGCGGGTGCCATGGAGTACTTCATGGGTCGCTTCCAGATAATCCCCGATGCGGGCATCGCGGACCGGAAGCTCTTTTGCAGCTCCCTGGATTTCTGTACGTCCTTCGTCCATGAATTGCATGATGTCAGCGCGTTGCTTTTCGATTTTTCCATGCTGATCAAGATAGGCAAAATCCTGACGGGAACTTTGAAGGTAACCGGCAAGCGCATAATAGTCGCGCTCCGATATGGCATCGAACTTGTGTTCATGGCAACGGGCACAGGCCACAGTCATACCGAGGAACGCCTTGCCCAGCACATCAATCTGGTTATCAATACGATCCGCGTCGTCCTGCAATACGTCTACCGGGGCATGGGTGGCCTGATGCATGAACCAGAACCCCGTCGCGAGGATGGATTCGTTGTAGCCCTCTTCAGGATGGATGCGCGGATTTTCCAGCTGGTCCCCGGCGATGTGCTCCCGCACGAACTGGTCATAGGGCACATCATCATTGAGGGCACGGATTACATAATCGCGATAGCGCCAGGCATGACGCACAGGGAAGTCCTGTTCATGGCCAAAGGTCTCTGCATAGCGCACCAGATCAAGCCAGTGGCGGGCCCACCGTTCACCGAATCCAGGCGACGCAAGCAAACGGTCCACCATGGCTTCATAGGCACCCGGGTTAGTATCAGCAATAAAGGCATCAATTTCTTCGGATGTGGGGGGGAGGCCGATGAGATCAAAGTAGACCCGACGGATGAGGACACCCCGGTCGGCTTCTGCTGCCGGGGAAAGCCCGGCCTGTTCCAGCTTTGCCAGGATAAATTGGTCAATGCTGTTTTCTCCCCAGGCAGGATTGGCGACCTCGGGAACGGATACGTCGTGAACGGGTTGCCAGGCCCAGTGTTTTTCTTTTCTGGCAGCCAGGTCAAAAGGCTTTTTCTCGGATGTTTTACCACCGGGCAGGGCTTCTTCCGGCCAGGGCGCACCCAGGGTCACCCACCGGGTTAATGTGGCAATAGCCGAATCCGGCAGTTTGTTTTTGGGGGGCATCTCGAAATCTACATTTTCGTAGCGAATGGCTTCAACAAGCTTGCTTGCTTCAGCATCCCCAGCTATAAGTGCCGGGCCAGTATCGCCACCCTTGAGGATGTAGTCGATGTGGTCCAGGCGTAATTCGCCCTTCTGCTTTTCAGGACCGTGACATTTGAAACAATGCTCCGCCAGTATGGGTCGTACCTGTGTCTCAAAAAACGTCAACGACGCTTCATCCAGTTCAGAACCCAGTGCCAAGGGAGGCACCAGCGAAATCATGACCACGAGGCCAGAAAAAAAAGTCGATTTTAATAGAGCACTCACTTAAAAATTCCTCTTCTTGAACAGTCCTACAGACTACGCGATCCCATGCCATTTTCCAAGTTTTCAGGAAATTCCGTGCGACCTGCCCCCACATTCAGGTATACTTTCCGCCATCTATGGGTCTTATACACCGTTACATATTCAAGCAAATTGCAATCCCCACGCTGCTCGCTGCTGCGGCTATCAGCCTGCTGCTGGTGGGTGGTGGTGTGCAAGAGCAAATAAACCTGCTTCAGGCGCGGACCCCTATTGCTCAGCTCAATATGCTGGATGTGGGTCGTATCTCTGCATTTATCCTCCCCACCTTGCTGGGCTTTATTTTTCCCATCACCTATTTGCTGGGTATCCTGCTCACTTTTAGCCGACTGGCGGATCACAGCGAGCTTATCGCCATGAAGGCAGCGGGTATCCCCCTGAAACGTATAGCCTTACCCGTTGTTTTTGTCGGGGCCATGCTCAGTGGTGGCGTCTTTATCGTACAGGACCAGATTCAGCCCTGGGCCTGGCGCAATCTAAGCCAGTTGGTGGCCAGCGACCTGCCCATGCGAATCGGTCTGGATATGTTGCCCACGGGCGTGATGCACAAGTACGGCGATTGGCATGTCTTTATCGGGGAGCGGGACGAGAATAATGCCCTGCGTGATATTGTAATCCTGAATCCGGGGGAGAATGGGGAGGCGGATGCCTATTACGCCGACAGTGCCCATGTTGAGCATGGTGCAGATGGGTCGTGGCTGGTGCTGGAAGAAGGGTACATTGTACCCGCAGATATGAATACCAAGGTGGCCTTCCCCACTATGCGCGAGCGTATTCCGTCGCTTCAGCCCCAGGCACCCCTCACAGCACGGTATGGAAAAACCCTGAGCACATTGCTGGTGGCAGAGAAGAAAAACAATACGCTGTTCATGCAGACCGGGGCCATATCTGCCTATACGGAGCTGCGCAAGGTGCGTATAGAAATTGCGGAGCGTTTTGCCTTTCCGCTCATGTGTCTCGCAGTGAGTATTATCGCTGCCCCCATAGGCGCACGAAGTCGCAAGAGTGGACGGGCCTTCACATTCCTGAGCGGATTAATCATCATCGGCGGATACTTCATCTTGCGGAAGAGCGTGGAACCGGAGCCTTTGTTGGGACTGTATGCAAACATCGGTTTGGCGCAGATTCCCAACCTGGTGCTTGTCGTTGCCGGGCTGTTCTTTTTCTGGCGCGTCGACCGTATCTAATCGGGCCTAGAGCGTGGCGAAGGCCTTGCGTGCCGCGTCCAGCGTTTGGTCGATAATCGCATCGTCATGGGCACTACTCATGAAGCCCGCTTTGCTCGTTCCCAAGCTCTGCTTGGGAATGCATATCCCGTAGCACTGCTACGGAAAACAGTATCAGTAGCCCTGAAATACTACAACTTCACTCCCGGTTTGGGTTAAGCATGCTGATGTGGAGATTCCTGCCTCCGCAGGAATGACAAGAGAAAAAAGATTGTCGCACCTCATCCTCTCGGCTCACACTGACGGGTAGGTGGCGTAGCTACCATTATTTTGAAAATTCGCTAATCCGGCCTATAGCTTGGCGAAGGCCTTGCGTGCCGCGTCCAGCGTTTGGTCAATAATCGCATCGTCATGAGCACTACTCATAAAGCCCGCTTCATACTGTGACGGCGCAAAGTACACGCCATTCTCCAGCATGGACCAGAAATATTTCGCGTAGCGATCCGTGTCCGAAGTCGTCGCGTCTTCATAATTCCGCACGGGATTCTCATTAAAGAACATGCAGCCCATGGTGCCCACCTGTGTCTGGTAGACCGGGATGCCTGCCTCTTGTGCGATAGAACCCAGGCCTGCACCCAGCTTCGTCATCTGCCCTTCCATAGCATCAATGACACCGGGTCGGGCGAGGATGTCGAGGGTGCTGATACCTGCTGCGGTTGCCAATGGATTCCCGGCCAACGTCCCTGCCTGATAGACCGGGCCCTCTGGGGAAAGATGTTGCATGATGTCGGCACGACCGCCATAGGCCCCTACGGGCAGGCCGCCACCAATGACTTTACCCAGGGTTGTCAGGTCGGGCTTCACGCCAAATTTCGCCTGGGCACCACCAAGGCTGGCACGAAAACCGGACATGACTTCGTCGAAGATGAGTAAGGACTGGTGTTGCCCGGTGAGGCTGCGCAGGCCTTCCAGGTAGCCGGGTTCGGGAAGGATGACGCCCATATTACCGGGGAGCGGCTCAATGATAAGGCAGGCGATGTTGTCGCCGTGGGCCTTGAAGATTTCCGCCATGGCATCGAGGTCATTGTAGGGCACCGTGAGCGTGGATGCCGCGTGGGATTCCGGGATGCCAGGACTGGTGGGTGTGCCTAACGTCGTGAGGCCACTTCCCGCCTTCACCAGTAAACAATCCACATGACCGTGATAGCACCCCTCGATTTTTACGACGAGGTCGCGGCCTGTAAAACCACGGGCCAGGCGAATGGCGCTCATGGTGGCTTCGGTGCCGCTATTGACGAGGCGTACCTTTTCGATGGATGGGACAAGGGCACAAATCTTTTCCGCAAGCAAAATTTCGGCTTCTGTGGGGATGCCAAAGCTGGCACCTTTTTCAAGGGCCTTAGTAACCGCTTCCACCACTTCAGGGTGGGCGTGACCGAGGACGAGGGGACCCCAGGAGAGGACGTAGTCGATGATTTTATTACCATCGGCATCGGTGATGTGGGCGCCTGCGCCGGACTGAACAAAGAAGGGGTTACCACCTACACCCTTAAAAGCGCGTACCGGGCTGTTCACCCCACCTACCAAGGTCTTGTTGGCCTGTTCCCAAAGCTTTTCGGATTGTGTGCGATCCATATCTTATACCCCTAGTTGCGTTTTACCCGTGGACCTTCTGCAGTGTCTTCCAGAATCCAACCCTCCGCCAACAGCGCGTCACGGATTTCGTCGGACTTGGCAAAGTCCTTGTTGCGCCGTGCTTCCTGGCGCGCCAGAACCATGTTCCAGATTTCTTCGGGCACATCGTCTTCAATGGAGGGGGAAAATAAGCCCGTTACCGCATCCAGTTCATCCAGCAGTGCTACTGCAGCTTGTGCGCCGGATTCACCCACCGCATCATCTTCCAGTTGCTTGTTCACGTCGCGAATAAAATCGAAGATAGCACCGATACCGCCCGAGATGTTGAGGTCATCATCCAGTGCATGGATAAAGGCTTCACGACAGGACTGGATGCTTTCACTGAGGTCGGTCCCATTTCCTTTGACTTCACCGAGACGTATGCGGAAATCCTTGATGCGCTGTAGCGACTTGACTGCGGCTTCCACCGCGTCAAAGGCAAAGTTGTTGGGCTGCCGATAATGGGTGGCAACAAGGACCCAGCGGATGGCCATGGGGTCGATGCCCTTGCCGTCCACGAGGTCGCGGAGGGTATAGAAGTTCCCCAGAGACTTGGACATTTTCTTGCCATCCACCACGAGGTGGGCGCAATGCATCCAGTATTTTACAAACTGCTTGCCACAGGCACATTCAGATTGGGCAATTTCATTTTCATGGTGGGGGAAGAGGTTGTCCACACCACCGCAGTGAATGTCGAAGCTCTCGCCCAGGAATTTCATGGCCATGGCGGAGCATTCAATGTGCCAGCCGGGACGCCCCTTTCCCAGTTCTGTTTCCCAGAACACATCGCCGTCTTCCTCGGTATAGGCCTTCCACAGGGCGAAGTCACGGGCATCGTCCGATTCATATTCATCCGAGTCCACGCGTCCACTGCCCCCGGCCTGCAACTGTTCCAGGTCCATGTGGCTCAGCTTGCCATACTCTTCGTAAGAGCTAATCTTGAAGTAGATGGAACCGTTGTCTTCGTAGGTGTGACCGTTCTCACGAAGTTGTTTGATGAGTTTAATCATCTCGGGGATGTGATCCGTGGCGGCCGGATAGGCTTCTGCTCGAACGATTCCCAACGTATCCAGGTCTTCAAAAAAAGCTGCTGCATACTTCTCTGTGATTGACTTCAACGACTCGCCCGTCTCGCGACAGGTACGTATGAGCTTGTCCTCTACATCGGTGAGGTTCATGATGTGTTTTACGACATAGCCCCGGTATTGAAGATAGCGCTTGAGCAGATCTTCAAAGATGTAGGCGCGGAAATTACCGATGTGGGCGTAGTTGTAGATGGTGGGGCCACAGGTGTAGAGGCCCACTTTACCGTCTTCCAGCGGAACGAATTCCTCTTTACTGCGGGACATTGAATTTTGAAAACGCAGCGCCATAGATGCACTCTCCTGCATGGAATAGATAGATGTTGGGGGAACTCAGTATGCCCGATGAGGGCAATGAACACGTATTGTACCGCGATAGGGAAATTGAAATAAAGGTCGTTGCTGGTTGGTGTTTGCCTGTCCCGATGTTGTGTCGTTAGGACCAAGCTAGTGGTGTGATTTGTATTTAAGGGAATTTATTTATTCCTCCCAATGTT
>CALAXS010000050.1 GCA_937895305.1 uncultured bacterium | reverse complement strand
AGTGTTTAGTGAATGAGTATAGATCGGATCCGCCATGGATATCAATCCATTCAGACAGGGATTGTGAAGAACAACGATTTGTGAGGAGGACACTGCACTGCTGCCGGGCACTACTACAGGGGTTTGGCTCCTAAGGGCCGTTCGGTGCTGTCCTTGAGGAGCGCGTCGCGGAACATTTCCAAGATGGTTTCGAAACGCGTTTCAAAGCTTATATCTTTACCACCGAGCTGTGCACGCACTTTTGCGCTTACTGTGATTTCAAGGAGGAGCGTTCCGTGAATGCCGGCCCAGAGTGTGGCTGCAACCAGTGTTGAGTTCGTGTATTTCTCTTTCAGGATGCCGAGATCAATGGCTTCCTTTACGATGGCATTCAAGGCGAAGAGCGCTTCCTGCTCCATGGGTGCCCGTTCCGCTTCCGGTAAATCCTGTTGCTTGGCCCAAACTGGAGGCGGTACGAGCATGAGGCGGTAGTGATTCGGATGCTCGATGGCCCAGTTGACGTAGCGCCGGGCCATTTCATCGAGGCGGTCGATGGGATCTTCGACTTCCAGACAATTGACGACGTATTCGCGAAGGTCTTGCGAGTCAGCCTTAATGATGGCCCGCACCAGAGACTCTTTGTCCTTGAAGTACTGGTAGATGGCCGCAGGTGAATACTCGATGGCTGTAGCGACTTTGCGCAAGGTTACCGCTTCGTAGCCATCACTTACGAACATCTTGCGTGCAGCGCTCATGATTTTGGCAGCCATTGCTGTACGCTCACGCTCACGGCGTAGCTCAGAGACCGTAGGTTGGCTATTGTGTTTTATTTGATTCACAGCATGTTCCTGAACGGTGTTTATATAGTACTCGACGACCAATGAGTGAATGGAGCTTAATTAATTACTTACCACTTGACCGCTCATACTAGCAGGATCCATGTGCCGGGTCTAGCTCAAGAAGCATCCAACACTGCTTTATTCAGATCGGTTCTGTGCAATTATTCGAACTTCTTAACACTATCGAATTCTGTTTGCTGTTTGTGCAAGCTTCAAACATAAAGTACCACTTTCAGAAAGCCTGGTGACCTGGTTCCTATAGAAGATAGCTTTCCATAATCAATTAAAATATAGCCCTACACACAAATACGGCCACAGACATCTTGTCTGCGGCCGCATTTCTATTTTCTTAATGTACTATCTGTCAAGGTGTCAAAGTTGGGATGTATTCACCTAAGCACCAAGCAAATTCCACACTGGCAGGTGTTTCGCCGGGATAACGCTGAAATTCAACATGGCCATCCATATAGAGCACGTTTGCTCCACCGGATACGTGGTTGAAAATGGTGGGCGATGTAGGATTCGAACCTACGACCCCCTCGGTGTAAACGAGGTGCTCTAACCAACTGAGCTAATCGCCCTTAAAAAGGAAGCGGAAGTATAGCAAGAAACAAGCGGGCACATCAATATGGAAGCGTAAAAAGTATCCATGGTGTTGTATTCTGTTGTGTGTCGCCCGCCCGGCAAGGGCCACACCTGTGCCGGGGATTAGCTGCGCATGATGGGGTAGTAGTGGGCTTCGATGAGGCAGCAGGTGGTGTGCCAGAGCACGATGTGGGATTCCTGAATCACTTTGGTGGAGTCGCCGGGGGCCTTGATGGCAATGTCGGCAAATGCGGCCATCTTGCCGCCTTTGGGTCCGGTGAGGGACACGGGGGTAGCGCCGTGGGCCTTGGCAACGGAGAGTGCCATGAGGCAGTTGTCGGCGTTACCGGAGGTGGAGATACCCATGACTATGTCTTGGGGTCGGACGAGGGCGTTGAGTTCCTGGGCGAAGGCGATGTCGCGCAGGGGCAGGTCATTTTCCACCGCAGTCTTGAGAGCACCGTTGAACCCGAGGGCATGACCACGGAGACCCGCTTCGAGATTCTCGGCCAGTTCCGGGCCAAAGGGCAGGGGCTGCAGGCGTTCCACGAGGCCAGGGTCGAGGGTACGGACCCGCTCGAAGCTTTTATTAAGTTCACCAACGATGTGGAGCGCGTCTGCGTTGGACCCACCGTTGCCACAGGTAAAGAAGGTGCCTTCCTGGTCGTAACAGGTGACGAGCGCAGCGTGCAGTTCGAGCAGTTGGGGGACGCAGATTTCCAGGTCGGGGCGGCGTTCAATCATGGCATCGAGTACGGATTGTTCTACAGCGTTAAGTTCCACGGGATGTATTCTCCAAGTCAAATCACTTTTTAGTAGTCTTTGCGAGAGCGCGATTGCCGCGTCGGCGGACTTTGTCAGCCTCCTCGCAATGACGTGAAATTCGATAACGTCGGCAAACATGCGTCATTGCGAGCGAAACAAAGTGTAGCGTGGTAATCTCTTGGCCCAGTTGACTTGGCCTTTAAGCCAGTCCTTCTTGTCTCACATTGTATAATTTCGACATTGTAGCGCATCAAAGCACTTCCATACACCCTGGATCATAGGTTGACGAAATACGTGCCAGCCTATAAGATGGTTCAATACCTGCTGATGGGGCAGTTGTTATGAAGTACAGCAAGTAGGAATAACACGTGGCATCAACTTTTTCCCTGAGCATGACCAAGTGGTCCCTGGACCTGGCGACCAAGCTGATCAAGGCGGATGTGCGCCTGCACAATGTGGAAACCATTCAGGATGATATGGCTATCATCTTTACGGTCAACCATTTCACGCGCCTGGAGACCTTGCTGCTACCGTATATCATCCACAAGCATACGGGGAAGGAGGTGTGGAGTCTCGCGGCGGCTGAGTTGTTCAAGGGGAAAATTGGCACTTTCCTGCAGAACACAGGAGTAATCTCGAACCGGGATCCGGATCGGGACAAAACCATGGTCAGTTCATTGCTCAGCGGGAAAAATCCCTGGATGATTTTCCCGGAAGGCGCCATGATTAAGGATAAGAAGGTGGTGGACCATGCGGGAGAGTTGAGTATTTATAATGACGGGGGACGGCGTGCACCCCATTCGGGTGCTGCGGTGCTGGCGTTGCGGGCGGAATATTATCGGCACAAGCTGGAGTGCATCTATAATCGCGATGGGGGTACGGGGCTGGCGCCCATGCTGGAGCGGTTCCAGCTGGAGGACGTGAAGGAGGTGTTGAAGAAGCGGACCGTCATCATTCCGGTCAATATCACCTATTTCCCCATGCGCGCCCGGGATAATTTTATGTTGCGCATGGCCTCGCGCTTTGCCCAGGACCTGAGCAAGCGTGCGCTGGAGGAGTTGTCGGTAGAGGGCACTGTACTTTCGGATGATACGGATATCGACATCCGGCTGGGTGAGCCCATTGATGTACATGAATACCTGAATGCACCAGAATTTGCAGAAGTCATGGCTTGTGGCCTCAATGACATGGATGCTTTCGAGGAAGACCCCAAGTCCCTGTTCCAGGATGCCGCGCGCAAGCTCATGGACCATTACATGCGGAGCATCTATAAGAACACGACCATCAATTATGACCATATCTTTGCCACCCTTATCCGCCATCAACCGCCCAAGGGTTTTACAGAGCGCATGTACCGAAACCGGATATTCCTCTGTGCCCATGAAATCAAGAAGCTGGGCTACCATAATCTGCATAGCTTGCTGGAGCGAACCTACAAGGATGTGGTTTTCGAAGATCCCAGCCCGAAGTTTCAGAGCTTTATCGCTTTGTCGTTGAAGGAGAAATTTCTGCTTTGGGATGGGGACAAGTACACGCGCAATCTGGAGCATGACCCGGGGCACACCCCCTTTCACCACACGCGTTTCCATGAAATGACCAATGTGATTGCCAATGAAATTGAACCGTTGGAACGTTTGACCCGCCTCATCCGGCAGACAGCACGGATGCCGCGTTTCCTCATGTCCAAGCGTATTCGCGATATTTTTCTGGCGGAAGACCAGGAACTCTTTGAGTCGGACTACACCCAGCATTTTGATGTGGCCTATAGCAAAGGTGCCGATGTGGGGCGGCCTTTCCTCCTGAAACCTATGCGCGTAAAGGGGGGCGTGGTCCTTGCCCATGGCTACATGGCGGCTCCGCTGGAGATTCGCGCCTTGGCAGAGTACCTGTGCAGCAAGGGCTATGCGGTGTATGGTGTGCGGCTGCGCGGTCATGGGACAGCCCCTGCAGACCTGGCCAAGCGCACATGGGAAGAATGGTATGAGTCCTTTAATCGTGGTTATGCCATCATCAAGAGTCTGACGGACAACATCATTCTGGGGGGATTTTCCACCGGGGGCTGTATGGCGCTCATGGCAGCGGCACGCAAGGGCATAAAAATACAGGCCTGTTTCTCTATCTGTGCGCCCCTTCAGGTGCGTAACTATTCGGTGCGACTGGTGCCGGGTATTGTGGCCATGAATTCGGTGCTAAAGCGCATGGGACGTAGCCCACAGAACTGGGAGTATGTGGAAAATGTACCGGAGAATGTGCACATCAACTATACCCAGAATCCCTTGACGGGCGTCGCAGAGCTGGTCAAAGTGATGAATAAAACCGAGGAGCTCTTGTCGCAGGTGCAAGTGCCGACACTGGTACTGCAGGGTTCGGATGATACGGTGGTGAACGCGTCGAGTGCGCAGCAAATCTTCGACGGGATCGGCTCTACCTACAAGGAAATGACCCTGTTGGGGCGGCATCGCCACGGGATTGTGAATGGTGCAGGGCGTGAGGAGGTCTTCCACAAGGTCTATGATTTTCTGAAACGTGCACCGCAGCATGAGACGGTGCAGCAGGAAACTGCGGAAGACGCGGAAACAGCGGTGGTGGCAGCACAGGAACAACGGGCGGGGTAACCCCTTACATTGCAGAAAGTTCTAGCTTTTCCGGGCCTTTGCATTTCAGGATATACCTTTGACACATACAGGACCCCTATGCTAGGGTGTGCATGCTATTTAGGAGAAATTTCGCCTGCTGTGCGGGGGATTTCCCTTGGTGAATGACCAGGGGGCCTTTGTCGTCAGTATAGGGAGTGTCGTGTGCACTCTCTGGCATTGAGAGCAGCCTGGAGGATTGGGATGAAGTTGAGTACATCTTTAACGGCAACCATGATGGTGTTGATCGTAGGTATGGGTTCCTTAATCGTGGCCCAGGATGCTGTGGCCTGGGACGAACGTGCCCAGAAAAGCATCACCACGATGGCCATGCAGATTGTGAAGCAGCAATTCCCGGATGCTTTTGAGCCGGGTCGCAGTAATTATGACCTGGATGTGATTCAGGGTTGTGTAGATGGCTATGCTGCACTTGCGGGTGAAATCACCTTGAACAATGATGCCGATACCATTCAGGCGATTGGAACGGAGATCCAGACCATCCGTGATATCCGGCCGTATGGTTCGGGCTCTTATTTCGCCTATCGTATGGGTATGCTGAGTGCACTGGTATCGGATGTAATGATCCCTTATGGCTTTGTCTGGGACGAGCGCAGCAAATTTATTCAGGAGGATGTGTTCAAGGATATTGATGCGCACCTGGATAGCTATAGCTATGTGGACAGTACGGATAATCATTTGGAATTTGTCCGTGCTCCAAAACCATATTTCGCAGCTCGACGCACTTTTTACAAGGATGATTTCCGCCTCATCACCAATGATTATCAACGGGGCGTCGGGTATAACGGTTTCCTGAAGAAAAGCGGTCCGGTTTATTTCATTCGCGCAGTCAATGCAGTAGCGGATGTCTGGTTCACCGTGTTACGCCGTGAGGGTGATCGGGCACTCACGCCGGCATCGAGCAACACCCTCACCTGGTACTTCGTTCATGAAATTGAGTACCTCTTGAATGAAAAGGACAACATTCTGCAGGCCGGTAAAGCGTATGGCAATTTCGTTAAAGTAAATCCCAATTTGCCGGAAGCCTATGAGCAGGTGGGCGACCTTTATGCAAACCACGGTTCCGAAGAAGGCATTGAGCGGAGTGTGCGGGAATGGCGCATCGCCCATGACATCGGCGGTCCGGAACGAAGACGCATTGCCAAAAAGCTGAGCAGCTATTATATGACGGAAGGGCGTATCCATCTGGAAGCTGCTGCTGAACCGGGTGCTTTGGACACTGATCTTCCCAATGCTTTACGTGCGTTTGAATCGGCACTGGATTTTGACCGGACCAGCGCAGAAGCTGCGAGCCGAATCCATGAGACCCATGTAGCCATTAATGAGCGTAATGAACGTTTTGAAATGACGGTGGATATTATTTCCAATGGTGAACGTACAGCGGAAATGGCTGATGGCTATGCTGAACGTGAAGATTATACGAATGCCATTGAAACCTATCGCATGGCCATCTCGTTGCTGGAAGCGGTAGATGATGAGTTCAAGGATCAATCCAAGGCTGCACAGAGTAAAATGCGCGATCTGAAAAAAAGCATCAGTACGGTTATCAATGATCTGCTGGATCGGGCCAATGAAGCTATCGATAACGGTACGCGAAACGTGGAAGATTTGCGCTATGACGAAGCCATTGCCAACTTCCAGAAGGTACCTAATATTCTTGCCGCTATTGATGAAGGTGCCAGTCAAACGCATCAGGATGAAAAGGCGGATGTCCTCGAACTGGCTATAAACAAAGCCAACGATGCCAAGGCCGCCAAGGCGAGTCAGGCCCAGGCCATGGAAGCCCAGCAAAATGCTGAAGCGCAGGGTGCTGCAAAGCCAGCTGCTCCCGGAGCTGGTGGTTTTAAGCTGCCCTCTAACTAGCCTGAATAAAGTTTAGAATTAACCCTGTGTACTTTCCGGTGCACAGGGTTTTTTTATGCGTGGCCGTATTTAGAGCGCTTTAACAAATTATAGATACGGAGCTGCGTCAGTGAGGACAAGGCTGGCAAGAAACAAAAACGGAGGCATAGCAGGCTACGGTGAGTTTTTGTGACACAGCCAACCGATGCCACAACAAGCAGATTCGTAACAATAATTTGTTAAAATGCTCTAAATCCGGGGAAGGTGTTTTTGTGCTGCCATGACGACATGCGCTACAGTGATTCCGGACATACAGCGGTGGTCGGTTTCGCATACAGGTTTCTGGCAGGGTCCACAATCAACATCAATACGCAGCACCTCGCCTTGCTCCCAGGGGCTGGTGGTATAGGCGGGGGATGTGGATCCCATGATGCAAATCACGGGCTTCTTGAATGCGATGGCTATATGGCGTGGGCCACTGTCGTTTCCCATAAACAAATCGAGGCTGGCGATAATGGCCTTGAGTCTGGCGAGTGTGGGTGGCGTGCTCTGGCATTCCAGCAGGGGCACCTCCACCCGGTCCAGCACCGCCTGGCGCGTGGCCTCCTCGCCGGGGCCGGTGAGTAAAACACAGCGTGCGCCATGGTCATGGTGCAGGCGGTTGATGACTTCGGCATAGCGTTCCGGGAGCCAGCATTTACTGGGGCCGAAGGCCGCACCGGGCGCAACGCCGACCAGGGGACCACCCGCGCCTACCCGCGCTTGCACCGCGGCACATTCCCCGGCATCCGCAGCCAGCTCCAGGCCCAGATTATCCACTTCACAACCAAGGGACAAAACCAATTGCTCGTATTCATGGGCCATGTAGATGGGAACGATGTCCCCGTCCACTCGATGGGGTTCCACAGTATCGGTCAGGAGCCAGGAGCGATTGCCCCGGGCATAGCCCAAACGCTGGTGTGCACCTGTCAGACGCGCGAGGATTGCCGCCCGGCTGGAATGGGGAAAGACCACACATAAATTGCGTGCATAAGGACGCAGTGTCTGACCCAGCTTGCGCATGGCACCAAGACCGGGACGTGCCGGGAGATCTACACATCGTTTAATATAGGGTAAGCCCTCCAGCAGAGCACAAATGGCTGAACGTCCGGCCACGGTGATCTCGGCATCAGGATAACGCTTGGCAAGAATCCGGAGTGCCGGGGTGCACATAGCAGCATCGCCAATCCAGTTGGGGAGGAGAACGAGAATGTGTTTCATGAATGAGGCTCGTCCGGGGCTGAATCCTGATCCACTTTGTGCTCCCCTTTAAAGTCGCCGTCAAAGGTGTCTTTATAAAGATCACGCGTGCCCAGCACATTACGTCGAATCAGGTCGAAAACGTCCATAAGGGCCCGATGAAAGACCACGCCAAAAAAGAGAAACATAAGGCTGAGAATAATAAAAAACCTGCGGGGGTCCTCTTGCAGGTGGCCCATACGTGCACCCAGCACCAATACGATGGGCGTGGCGAGGAGAAGATAAAAACTGGTGGGCAACCACTTGCGACGACGTTCCAGTACGATGCGTATTACTTCACCGAGGGAACGGGGGTGCTTTCGCTTGTCGTCGTCATGGGCCACAGTTAATCCTTTGTACCGTATTACAAGCCAGTGCTGTCCAAGAAAGATCAGGTGTTATACTTTTGACTATAAAAAAGCACGTCATTGCGAAGAGCGTAGTGACGGGTGAAGTTAATACCTTGTGTTACACAAAGTGGTATTTGGCCTTTATAGATAAACCTGTTCACAAATTCCTCAATTCTATATTGAATGACTCCGGTTGCAAGTCCGTGCTACTGATTTAGTTCATGGGACAGCCACCGCCTTGCATCTGGCAACAGCTCGGTTGCCCACAGGGTGTCGGCACCGCCATGGTCGTAGCGGCTTTACCACCGCGCATAGGCGTTACATGACTCAACTGCTTTTCCAGGCGCTTTGAGTCACAATCCGGGCATCGGGGTGTTTCGTCCCCACGGACCAACAATTCCACAGAGGCTTCGCAATCGTGGCACAGATACTGAAACAGGGGCATGGCTAAACTCCAAGACAATTAAAATACTGTTAGAACTTAAACTTAACACGTCATTCCCGCGACCTCCCGTCGTTCCCGCGAAAGCGGGAATCTCCGCATCAGCATGCTTGGCCCAGGTTGGGACATAGATCTTGGTATTCCCGGTCGGATGCGCCCATTTTCCGAGGCAGAGCCTCGGTATATGCATTCCCACGCAGAGCATGGGAACGAGTTCAAAATAACGGCACCGGCTATCTCCAATTAAAAAAGGGTTACGGCATACCCTGTATCCTAACAGGGATGGGGATTTTTGGGCAAGAAAAGACTGGATTCTGCCCGTCATTTTTTGTAGGCTGGTGATCAGGTATTTTTATCACACTAGGGAGAACAGGACGCATGAGTAATTCCAACATGACACGGCGCGCTTTTTTAGCGACGACCACCACCACAGCCGGGGTCGTATTGACCGCGGCGAAGCCGAACGATGCGAAGGTCGTACCGGGCAAGATTTCGCCCAATGAAAAGCTGAATGTCGCGGCCATCGGCGCTGGCGGTAAAGGCGGGGGCGACATCTGGAATTGCCGTCGTGAGAACATCGTTGCTCTCTGTGATGTGGACTGGGTACGCGCGGGCAAGGCTGCGGATCAGTTTAAGGATGCAAAGCAGTTTAACGATTACCGGAATATGCTGGATGAAATGGGCGATAAAATCGATGCCTGTACGGTCTCCACCCCGGACCATACCCATGCACCCGCCGCCTACCGCGCCATGAAAATGGGCATTCATGTCTATGTTCAAAAGCCCCTGACCCATACGGTGGCCGAAGCGCGTTTGCTCGCCAACACCGCCAAGGAGATGGATGTGGTCACGCAGATGGGGAACCAGGGCCACTCGGGCGATGGCGTGCGTGACCTCTGCGAAATGCTCTGGAGCGGGGTCATCGGTCAGGTGCGGGAAGCCCATGTATGGACCCACCGCCCGGTCTGGGCGAATCAGGGCCGGGACACCCCCCTGGAATCACAGATACAACCCGAGAAGATGGATTGGGATCGCTGGATAGGCACCGCGCCCTGGCGTCCCTACAACAAAGGTTACGCCCCCCACGACTGGCGTGCCTGGCAGGACTTTGGCGGTGGCGCATTGGGCGATATGGCGTGTCACATCATGGACCCGGTCTACATGAGCCTCAAATTGGTGGAAGCGCCGAGCTTTACCGTGGAAGTCATCGAGCAAAAAGGCGTGAACAGCGAGACTTTCCCCATAATGTCCACCATTAAATACTCCTTCCCCAAACGGGGCGACATGGAGCCCGTAGACGTGTACTGGTACGACGGCCACTGGCCCGACCCGAAGTCGGGCGAAGAAATCTATAACCGTCCGAAACGTCCGGCGGGTATCCCTGACGACCAGGAACTGGGCGACAGTAATGCCAACGGCTCGTACCTCATCGGCGACAAGGGCATCATGACCGAGGGCGAGTATGGCGGTCGTGCGCGACTCATGCCCGACGAGAAGATGAAAGATTACAAGAAACCCGACCCCTGGCTTGACCGCGTACCCAAAGAAGACCACGCCCTCGACTGGCTCGACGCGATTCATGCGGGTAAAAAATCCTGCTCCGACTTCTCCTACGCGGGTCCCTTCACCGAAATGGTGAACTTCGGTAACCTCGTGGTGAAGTCCGGCAAGAAACTGCATTGGGACAATGTAAAGGGTGAAGTGACCAATGTGGATAACCCGGCGGAAATCGTGAGTAAGGAATACCGCAAGAGCTGGGAACTCCCCTGCTAAGCCGTGGCATGGCTTGCTACAATTGAAGATTCAAACACGTTCCTGCACTTTGGTGTGGGAACGTTTTTTTATCCTCTTCCCTCGTTCCCATGCTCCGGCTTGGGAATGCATATCCCGAGGCTCTGCCTCGGTCCAGATGATAGAACAGTCGTAGCAATTTTCATTCCTGTGCATGCAGGAATCTCCAAGTGATAACTTCTGACCTGTATGGTTCGTAATAGATGAAGACAATACAATAGCTATAGTGGAATTATATTCTTCGGTGCTGAATTCAGTCTTGGAGTTGCGGCGGGGAGACCCCTGCTTTCGCAGGGGTGACAAGGTACAGGTTTTGTTCAGCCCGTAAATTCTGCTGATGAATTAGTGAACAATTGCAGCAATGGCCCAGACTTTACTCGTTCCCATGCTCTGCGTGGGAATGCATACACCGAGGCTCTGCCTCGGAAAAGGGCACGCTTGAATGAAATACTGCGACTTCTTTCCCGACTTGGGTAAAGTATGCAGACGCGGCGATTCCCGTTTGGAGGGAATGACAAGGTTCATAAATTTTCGCTGGTGCAACATAAACAATGTGTAAACACCATTACTCAGGCGACGCCTCCCCTTCCAACGTCGCGGCCTTGGTTCCCATACGAATACGTATATCGATGTAGAAGGAAGCGAGGACGTAGTAGGCGGGGTAGTAAAGGCTGATGAGAATCCACTTGCGCTCGGGTTCGTCCTGAAAGAGGAGCCAGCCGAGCATGAGTAGCCAGGGGATGCCCAGGGCCCAGGTGGTCTTCCATAGGACGGTGTTGCGGCTGGGGTAGAGCCAGCGCGTGGGGACAAAGGTGAGCACCGCAGGTATCACAATAGCGATAACGGTCAGGGTGGGCGATAAATCGAGCCACCAGAGGTACACCGCCACGATGTTCCAGTAACTGGGAAAACCAAGGAAGTAGTGGTCGTCGGTCTTCATATCCACCTGACCGTAGGCATACATGCCGGCCAGAGTGGGAACGGCTATCCAGAGGATGTGGGGCAGTAATCCTACCCAGGCGATAATAAAAATGGGCGCGAAGATGAAGGTGAGTACATCCACTGCATTATCCACATAGGCCCCGGAAAAATTGGGGAGCACCTCGGAGACCTTGAAGCGACGCGCCAGGAGTCCATCGGTCGCATCGATACAGGCGGCAATGAGCAGATAAAAAAAGGCGCCCTGAATATCATTCTGCGCCGTGGCGATGAGGGCCAACACGCCAAAGACCGCACCGGACGCGGTGTAGCCGTGAATTATCCATGCGATGGTTTTGGCGCGAATCATGTTTCCCCTCCCCAATCCGTACATATGTATATCGGATCGGGACAATGGGGATCAATGCTATGCAACATCCTTGGGCAGACGAAAGAAAA
>CALAXS010000049.1 GCA_937895305.1 uncultured bacterium | reverse complement strand
TGTTTATTCGCGGCATGCCTCAATCTATGTCAACACCGCAATCCCTACAACATACCAATGTCGATGAAATATTTCATCTTCTTGTTTTTCTACCTTCAGCACCGCTTTCAGGTGGGGTGATATCCGCTCCATGGTTGACTCGATTTTTACCGCATCTTCTGGTGCTGCTGTGGTGGTGAGTGCGGAAAGGGGTCGCTTTCGGGTATACCCTTCCAGATGATCAACCCTGAACCCTGCATCGGAAAGCATTTTGCGCCAATCGCTTAGGGGATACTGCCTCACATGGGACGGGTCGTGCCACAGGTCCAGCTGATTCATGAATCGATCCACTTCCTCATCTTCCGGCACACTCCGGTCATCCAGTATAAATCGGCCACCGGGTTTTAAAACCCGACGAATCTCGTGGAGCGCGTGACCGGGGTCAGAAAAGTGATGGTACGCACGGCGACAGCTAACCGCATCAAAGGTATTCTCCGCAAAGGGCAACGCATGAGCATCACCACAAGCCCAATAAATTGAGTCACTTACAACTATATTGCCGCGTCCTTCCTCCATCATGGCCGGTGTGAGATCAAGGGCTACGACCGATTTCACCTGTGGGCTGAAGGCGCTGGCAGTGTGCCCTGTGCCTGTAGCAATATCCAGCATCATCCAATGGGGCTGTGCCTGTGCCAATTCCTTTATTCGCAACAGGTTAGACTCATCGGTATGGGCCGGGCTGCTGGTGTAGAAGGATGCATGGGTTGTGAAATAGGATTTCGCTTTGGATTCGGGCTTCTCGGGAGCCATAAACCAGTTCCTTCTCTGGGGGGTCCATATTTAGGGAACACTTTGCCCGGAAAGGGGATAATACCCTCGGGGATTGCTATACTATCACGTATGGACCGCCACTTGGCGGGTCATATTCAGTAAAAGGATATGCTTATTATGCAACGGTTTATGCAGATTTCAGGACTTGGTCTGAGTGTGTGTCTGGTGTCGATGGGACTCATGGGGTGCCCACCGGGACCGACAGGTGATCCACGCCCCCCCACGGCGGATTTTGTAGCAGATATCCTGGAAGGTCTGACGCCGTTGACGGTGACCTTTGATGATGAGTCGGAGCGGGGCAATCCTTGGGCAACAGTCTATGTTTGGCAGTTTGGTGATGGCGAATCGAGCACGGATCGCAATCCGGTACATACCTATGAAACACCGGGATCCTATGCGGTAACGCTAACATTAGCCAATGATCTGGGGCAAGATGCGGAGACGAAGGTGGGCTATATAGTGGTGCGGGATGCAGTGATTCCAACCGCAGCCTTTGAAGCGGATGTGACGGAAGGCCCGGTAAGTCTGGCGGTACAGTTTACGGATTTGACGGTGCCGGATGATGCCAAGGCCGCTGAGGGCGAAGGTGAGGGTGAAGGTGAAGGCGAGGGCGAATTTGAGGGGGAAGGTGAGGGCGAGGGCGAATTTGATCCGGATGATCCTTTTGCCGAGTACAAGATTCTTTCGTGGCTGTGGGATTTCGGGGATGGCAGTACGAGTACAGAGCAGAGTCCCTCACACACCTACACTGTGCAGGGGATTTATACCGTAAGCCTGACCATCACGACGGTTCATGGGGAAAGTATGACGGAGGCGGTGGAGCTGATTTATGCGTTTGCGGAAGACCTGGCCTATGGTGGTCCGCAGCCGGACCGTGGTTTGCAGGTGATTGCTGCATCGGATGGCGGGTTTTATCTAGCTGGTGAAACGCAGTCGACGGGTGCTGGCGGCAGCGACCTCCAGTTGCGCAAGGTGGATCACAATGGTCTGGTACTGTGGACCAAGACCTATGGCTCGGCTGAGGATGAAACTTTTGCTGCAGTGATTCTCTTGAGTGATGGCGGATTCTTTATGGTGGGTTCAACGATGACCGAGGAGGATGGCTGGGACATCTTGCTGATTCGTACGGATGCTGGTGGTACGCAGTTGTGGGATGAAACCTATGGTGGTGAAAATGATGATGAGGCCAAGCATGCGACGTTGACGGAGGATAGTTCGGTGGCCATCACAGGGAACACGGACACGGCGGGTGCCAATGGTGTGGATATATTCCTCATGAAGCTGGACAGCGATGGCAATGAATTGTGGAGCCAGACCTATGGGGACACTGAATATGATTTCGCAACCCATGTGGTAGAACTGAATGGTGGAAATTATCTGGTCTGCGGTACCGCAGGCTTTGTGACCAAAGCCAGTGGCGGTGGTGAAGCGGTATTGATTCGCACGAATAGTGACGGTGATGAGACCTGGCGCAAGCTCTATGGCGGTAGTGGTGATGATGTCTTTAATGTGGTGCTGCCCTTGAGTACGAATTATTTTGCATGCATGGGGACGTCGGCCTCCTTCGGGGATGGTGACCTGGACGGGTACATCGTGATTACAGAGACGGATGGCACGGAAGAAGACAGTGCGACCTTCGGTGAATCAGCAGAGGACATCTTTAATGACGTTGTAGAATTGAATGACGGTACCCTGGTCATCACGGGATCGACGGGTTCCTTTGATGCTGAACTGTTGGATGCGGTGGTAGTGCGTTTTGATCTTGACACCATGGCAGCACCCTATACCCTGGTGGGCGGTGACGCTTCAGACCGGGCTAACTCGATTGTCCTGGACACCTTGGGAAATCTGGTCGTGCTGGGTTCAACGGAATCCTTTGGCGCGGGGAGTCTGGATTTTTATATGTTCCGTCTGAATACGGCCGGGGAGCAGCTGGGCTTTCCCCTGGCGCCAGTGCCCGCACCTTAATGGTTTTCGCCGATGTATAAGGGCCATATTATCGCGGTGGTCATCCCTGCAA
>CALAXS010000048.1 GCA_937895305.1 uncultured bacterium | reverse complement strand
AGCCCAGGCACCGGTATCACTTTCGGGGATTGCACGCTTCTTGATGAAGGTCTGCATGGCACTGGTCACTTCGTCTACTTCACCGACCAGGAAATGGCAGAGGTCGGTGATGTGTGCACCAATATCGCCCAGGGCACCGGATCCTGTGTGTTTCTTTTTCAGACGCCACACCATGGGGAAATCGGGGTCCACAATCCAGTCCTGCTGATACGCAGCACGGAAGTGGAAAATCTCGCCTAGCTCACCCTTGTCGATGAGTTGCTTGATGGACTGCACCGCAGGTGCAAAGCGATAGGAGAAACCACACATATTCTTCACGCCACTCTTCAGCACCGCCGCTTCCATTTCCTTGGCTTCTTTCAAGGTATTGGAGAGGGGCTTTTCACAGACCACCGCCTTACCCGCCTTTGCCGCAGCGATGGCGACCGGACCATGCAGGAAGTTGGGCGTGCAAATATCGACCACGTCAATGTCGTCCCGCGCGATGACTTCTTTCCAGTCCAGGCTCTTCTCTTCCCAGCCATACTTCTCTGCGGCCATGTTGAGGAGGCCCTCATCTTTGTCGCAGACGACTTTCATGACGGGCTCCACTGGCAGGTCAAAGAACATCCCCACCTTACGCCAGGCGTTACTGTGCGTCTTCCCCATGAAACTCGCGCCAATCATGGCCACGTTTAATTTTTTCTTCTTCGCCATAGCCTAGTTCTCCTTCTTTCAATGCAGGCCGAAAATTAACTCAGAGATCCATTATAGGCAACGCAGCCCTAAAAAGAAAATCTCCGCACCCCTGTCAATTCCCGACCTTTCTTGTCATTCCCGGCTCCGACCGGGAATCCCCCCGTCATCAATCCCAGCCAAGCAGGGACTCCAATCCCTAGCTGCAACAACAACCCCACCTCCCCGTCATTGCGAGGAGGCTCTGCCGACGATAATCTAGCTTGGTCCAAATGACTGGACAGTAGCAGCGATGGCCCAACCCCAACTGTCATTCCCAACTTGATTGGGAATCCCCCCAACGGTATCCCAACCTCCAGTCGCAGTGTGGACCAACCAAACCTGTCATTCCCTAACTGTGCAGATCGCAGCACGGCCTGCTATAACCCGTCTGCGCGGGAATGGCAGGGAAGGGAAAGTGGTTTGCGGGAGTGCAGGGGTATGGTTGTAGTATTGGGCTAGGAGGGTAAACGCGGAGATTCCTGCCTGCGCAGGAATGACAGGTGGGATAAAGTCATTGTTTCTACTGTCCAACCATCAGGACCAAGCCAGATTATCGCCTGCTTCGCATCCTCGCAATGACTGGTAAGGCTACACGCCCGTGTGGCCAAAGCCCCCGGCACCCCGCTCCGTGTCCTCCAGATCCGCCACCACGTCCCACTCTGCTTGCAACACAGGAGCAATCACCAGCTGTGCAATACGATCCCCACGCTCAATGCGAAAGGGTTCCTGCCCATGGTTAATAAGAATAACCTTAATCTCACCCCGGTAATCCGCGTCAATCGTCCCCGGTGAATTCACCATGGAAATCCCATGCCGCACCGCCAGCCCACTACGTGGGCGTACCTGTGCTTCTGTACCCGAAGGGAGTGCGATGCAAATTCCCGTAGGCACGAGGCTTCGCTCCCCAGGAGCAACCTCCACCACTTCCGTCACCGCAGCCCGGAGATCCATCCCCGCGCTGTCTGCGGTCTCGTAGCCGGGCAGGTCCAGGTCTTCCGTACCCGGCACCCGACTTATGGCTACTTTTACTTGGTCCATTAGAGGGCGACCGTTTCAGGCACCTGTGCCGCATCCGGTCCCAGAACCATAATCGAGCATTGATCCGCCCTGAACGTTTTTTCCGAGAAAGCCTTCACCCGGTCTACCGTCACTGCGTCAATATGATCAATCACTTCCTGCACCGGAATAATCCGCCCATAGTACAAGTGGCACTTGGCAAGGCGACTCATACGACTAAAGGTATTCTCCATGGCCATGAGCATGTTGCCCTTGATCTGCTCCCGGTTCGAATTCAGCTCCACCTCCGGCACCCCCTCATCGCGCAATTTCCGAATCTCTTCAAAGATTAATTCAAAGGTGCGCGCGCAATTCTGGGGGGCGACCCCGGCATAGCCTCCCACGATTCCCGCCATGGGGTAAAACGAATGAAAGGTGTATATGGAATAGGCCAGGCCTTCATCTTCGCGAATGCGCTCGAACAAACGCGATGTGGATCCACCACCCAAAATACAACTCGTCATATCACAGACATAACGCTCTTCATCGCCCAGGGGCGGTCCAGGGAACGCAAGGTTGATGTGGGCCTGGGCAATATCCCTATCCACCTTGGCACCACCCGTCTTGAATTCAGGCGACCCGCACTCATCGGGTATCAACGTCGATGCCACACATTCAAACTCATCCCGCACCTGCGCCAGCACCGCATCTTCATCAAAGTTACCTGCAATGGACAGCACCATATTCTGGGGCTGATACCAGGTCGTATAAAAATCTCGAACCTTGTCCAGGTCCAAATCCTGCACGGTCTTGTTATAGCCAATCACTGGACGGCCCAGTGGATGATTCGGCCAATGATGTTCCCCGAACAAATCATGGATTAACTCATCGGGTGTATCTTCAATCGCCGCAATCTCTTCCAGCACCACCCCGCGTTCTTTATCCAGGTCGGCAAACACGGAATTCTTTATCAGGTCCGACAGCACGTCAATGGCTGTACCCACATCCTTCCCCAGCACCTTTGCATAAAGACAGGTATATCCCCTTGAAGTAAAGGCATTCAGGTGGCCGCCCTTCCCCTCAATCTCCTCCATAATCTCATGGGGTGTACGCTTGTCTGTACCCTTGAATAGCAGGTGTTCCAGGAAATGAGCGACACCTGCCACAGCAGGATCTTCATTGGCGGATCCGGTCCTAATCCAAATCCCCACACTTGCCGAATGTAAATAGGGCAACCGTTCCATGGCCAATGTAAACCCATTATCAAAACAATGGGACACCGCATTTTCTGTTAATTCAGCCAACATATCCATTGGCGAACTCCTTTATAGAGAACAATAGCGCACCCCATTACAAGGTGCGCTATTGGATTCAATTGATTGTGCAAGGTCGACTAGCGACGACCACCGCGATCACGGTCACGACCACCACGGTCACGGCCACCACCGCTACCACCGTCACGACCACCACGGCCGCCACGATCCCGGTCACGACCACCGCGATCACCACCACCGCGTTGCTCCACTTCAGAAGCGTCTACACGGCCCATTTCGATGTCCGCCTGTACCTTGGAAAGGTTCACGCGACCCATCTTGTCGATTTCCATGACCTTCACTTCGATCTCGTCACCGAGGTCAACCACGTCCGTCACTTCATTCACACGACCAGGGGCCAGTTCTGAAATGTGGCACATGCCGTCTTTGTTACCCACGAGGTTCACGAAAGCACCAAAGTTCATGATACGGTTGACCGTACCCTTATAGATGGCACCCACTTCCACTTCCGCTGTGATTTCACGAATCATTTCCAGCGCAGCATCTGCGTGTTCCTTGTCCACAGCCGCTACCGTTACGGTACCGTCATCTTCCACACCTACTTCACATTCCGTAGCAGACTGGATTTCGCGGATAACCTTACCACCAGGTCCGATGATGTCACGGATCTTGTCCGGGTCAATCTGGATGGTGTAGATACGCGGTGCATAAGCCGAGATGTCTTCACGAGGTGCTTCAAGGGCTTCCACCATTTTACCCAGGATATGCTCACGACCTGCACCAGCTTGTGCCAGCGCATCCGCCATGGTTGCACGGGAAAGACCTTTAATCTTCGTATCCATCTGGAAAGCAGTAATACCATTCTTCGTACCACAGACCTTAAAGTCCAGGTCACCCAAATGGTCTTCATCGCCCAGGATATCGGAAAGGATGCAAATATCATCCCCTTCCTTAATCATCCCCATAGCAATAC
>CALAXS010000047.1 GCA_937895305.1 uncultured bacterium | reverse complement strand
CCGTATGCTCTCCCTTTCGTGCCATGTTGCTCACGGGACGCTGGCCTTACGAGACCGGGGTGACGGACAATGCCATCCCCCTGCATGACAATGAGATCACGATTGGGAAGGCCTTCCAGAGTGCGGGCTACAAAACGGGGTATATCGGGAAGTGGCATCTGGGCGGAAATCGAGCAGAGCCATTCGGCTTTGACACGTCTCTCCTTTGGACCGGTTCTAACACACACTACAACCAAGCCATGTATCACCCCAAAGAGGGTAAGCCTGTGCAGCCCAAGGGCTACAATGCGACCCTCATGACGGACCAGGCCTTGGAGTTCATGGAAGAGAACAAGGACGAACCGTTTTTCCTTGCGGTCTCCTGGAATCCGCCCCACTCGAAATTTACCGACGCACCCAAAGAAAAGAAGGACCTCTATCCCGATGGCTCCCTGCCTTTCCGCCCCAATTACAAAGATGTGAATCATAAGTATGAGGGGATTTTTGCGACCAATGGCTCACCCTACTACGAGGGCTATCACGCACACATCAGTGCCATAGACGATGAACTGGGCCGGGTGCTGGCTTATCTGAAAGAGAACAACCTCGAAGAAGACACCATCGTGGTCTACAGTTCTGACCACGGCACCATGCACGGCTCCCATGGTTTTGGGAGTAAGCGCCAGCCCTATGAAGAGTCCGTGCGTATCCCTTGTATCTTCTGGGGACCGGGTCACATTAAAACCAAGAAGGACAATCCGTCTCTCATCGGGTCGATAGATTTTATGCCCACGCTGCTGGGGCTTGCCGGGATTGGTATCCCGGATACCTGCTCTGGACGGGACTTCAGTCCTCACCTGTTAAAAGAAAAAGGTCCTGAACCCGACTACCAGTTCATCATGCACATCGCCAAAGACAATGCATCAAAGGGTAACAACCATCCTGCACCCATATTCCGGGGCATCCGTACCCGGCGTTACACCTACGCCATGGACGAGGAGGGTACCCGTTGCATCTTTGACAACAAAAAAGATCCTTACCAGATGGAGAATCTGGCGGGTACGGAAGAAGGTGGAAAAATCGAAGCCAAGTTAAAGCCATTTCTGCGTGAAGCATTGACCGCTGCGAAGGACCCCTACATCAAGCACTTGAAATAATAGACATACACTCTTCTTGTCATTCCAACTTGATTGGGAATCCCCCCAACGGTATCCCAGCCTACAGCCGGAGTGCAGATACTCAGTCACTGCTACGACTGCATAATCGTCGCGAGCAAGAGATTGCCGCGTCGGCCAAGCCTCCTCGCAATGACGTGTTTTTATTGCGTCATTGCGAACCGAGTGGAGCGAGGTGTGGCAATCTCTTGCTCGCAATATTCTTGATAGTGGAATAGATCGTATTTCAATATTTGCCGGCCCGACCAAGAATATCATCTACATCTACGCCATCGGGTAAGGCGCCAAAGAGCTGTGCTGTGGCTCCTTCGCCCAGGCGCGAAGCACAGAAAGCGTCGGACACATACTCCGGTGAATGCTGTATCACCAACGCCGCCTGAGCCGCCAAAGCCATCTGCTGCACAAGGCACCGGGCATTACGCTCAAGGTCCTTGCTCTTGCTTAGCAACGTCTTTAATCCTTTGATGTGCTGGTCATAGGCCGGGTGTCCCCCCTTAGCCTTGTCCAGTTCTTCCAATAAAGCAGGCACCGTCTGCGGTTCCCGCTCCATGGCGCGAAGTACATCCAGGCACATAACATTTCCCGAACCTTCCCATATCGAAGCGAGTGGTATTTCGCGATAGATGCGTGGCATGATCGATTCTTCCACATAGCCTATGCCGCCATGACATTCCATAGCTTCATAGACCATGGCTGGACCGCGTTTACATACCCAAAATTTGGTCACCGCCGTTAGAATTCGTGTGAGTGCCGCTTCGCCTTCATCGTGGGCACTGGCATCATAGCCCCGGGCCAGTCGCAGCATGAGCAGGGTCGCCGCTTCCGACTCCAGTGCCAGATCAGCAAGAACCTGTTGCATGAGGGGTTGTGTGCTCAACGTTTTTCCAAAGGCCGCGCGCTGACTACAATGATGAATGGCCTGAACCAGCGCCTGGCGCATAAGCCCCGCCGAACCAACCAGACAGTCCAGCCGTGTGTGGTTCACCATCTCGATTATGGTGGGGACCCCACGCCCTTCCTCGCCCACCATCTGTGCCCAGGTATGGTCGAATTCGATTTCACTGGAGGCATTGGAACGATTACCCAGTTTATCCTTCAGTCGTTGGATGCGAATATTATTGCGTGAGTCGTCGGGTAGAAAACGTGGCACTATGAAACAGGTCAAACCCTTTTGGGTTTGTGCCAGGGTCAGAAAAGCATCCGACATGGGGGCACTACAAAACCACTTGTGACCCGTGAGGAAATACACCCGGCCCGGCCCTTTTTTGTCTAGTGGGACTGCTGTGGTCGTATTGGCCCGGACATCGGACCCGCCTTGTTTTTCAGTCATGGCCATACCCATGATGCAGCCTGTTTTCTCATGGGCAGGTTTCAAGACCGGGTCATATTCGGTGCTACATACCCGGGGTAGCCATTCCGCTGCAATCTCCGGCTGTGCATCCAATGCAGGCACCACGGCAAAGGTCATGGTGATGGGGCACATGTGCCCGGCTTCTACCTGAGACATCATGTAATGCTTCGCAACCCGCGCCACATGGGCACCCGATTGCGTATGGTTCCAGGGTAGTGCGTGAATCTCGGCGGCGACAGACGTGCGCATCAATTCATGGTATGCCGGGTGAAAAGTTACTTCGTCGATGCGATGTCCATAGCGATCATGGGTGTGTAGTTCCGGCGGAAATCGATTGGCATCATGGCCCAACTGTAGAAAAGACTTCGTGCCAATCTTTGCACCAAAATCAAAGAGCGATTCATCCGCCCAGTCGGCACCCTCCCGCTTTATACCTTCCCCAAGTGCCTGATCAGTGGTATAAAGGTTGTAGTCCTCAAGG
>CALAXS010000046.1 GCA_937895305.1 uncultured bacterium | reverse complement strand
CCGTCAGCAAAGAAACCACGACCACCCGTCACGCCATAGGAAGCTGCGTTGGCGTTACAGCCAAAGTTATTGACATCACCGCTCATTACAAAGTTGTAACCACTCTTGGTCACGGCCCAGTCGCCATCGAGGTAAGGCGGGGTTGCTGAAGTAAGATCAGCGAAGTCGACCGTATATGCACTGTTGGCAGCATGAAAGGCTACTTCCGCACCGACTACGGTCCGCAGGTTACCAATAGCTGCAGATTCGTTGGACTGAATCCGTGAACGCAACAGGTTGGGAATAGCAATCGCCGCGATAATGGCAATAATAGCCACCACAATCATCAACTCAATCAATGTGAAACCAGATTTCTTTTTCATAGCGCAATCCTCCAAATGGACCCTTCCGGGCCGTTAATTTCCAGCGGTTCACCGCATAGTGTTCCGCAAACCTTCAACTTATGCCCTGTAATTGCCAGTACCGTGCCAAAAACATAAGCTATGTACACAAAAGGAGTTAGGGGATCTATGGCATTATGGCCTCCCCAGACGCCCCCTGAATCAGGACATTTATTGGTTGCAAGTGACAAATTTTGTCAATAATTCACGAACCAAGACGTACCTGCACCAGACTCGCCTGCCGGGCCAAGGGAATATAAGCGTAATCCCCACTTTCAGAAATCAGGAGTTGGCCATCAACACCATCCTCAAGATGGGTTAATTGTTGGCGCTTGTGGGGAGCAGCAGCATCAATCCTCCAAAGCTGCATCCGGTTGGCATGGTCCGGTGATTGCGCCAGGAGGAATTGCCCGGAAGGATGCCACAGCGGCGCAAGCCCTTCACCCAGAACGCTGCTCTTTCCTGTGATCAGATTGTAGACCTGGATGGTAGAACCCGATTCTTCCGTTACACTATAGGCCAGAAACTGCTGGTCAGGACTGAAAGGATGGGAACTATGGGCCAGGTTACCCTGGTCAATTTGTTCATCCTCCGTACTTCGATAGGCATTATTATGGATATAAAGTCCCTGTTTTTTATCACCCCCATCTAGGGTATAAGCCAATATTGAACCATCGGGACTGTATGCACAATTGCTAATGGGCAGGTCACTTTGAAGCAGCGTATGTCTGGGCCCCGCTATCTGTCGTACCGTTTCTATCAATTCCCATGGGGACGTGCCATCTGTCGTACCGGTCACCAGGACCATGCGATCATCCAGTGGATGAAATATGCCCTGTTGCACCTGGTGGAAATCCAGACGTGAGGACAATCGATCACCACTATATTCAAAATAAGGTGTCCCACTGGAAAGGACTAAAAGCTGTTCTGTTTCATCAGTAAGGGTTGTTACCGCAAGTACCGTCAAGGGAAACGCCGTTGGATTGCTCCCCGGAACATGAATCAGGGAGGCTAATTGCTCATGCGGATTTATCTGCACCAATCCCGGGCCTTTGTTCTCGTCAGAGTGCAGCACAACATAGATGGAATCCCGTGCACCCTCCACGCCGACTAAAGAGTCCAACTGGTATCCAGCGAAATCAAGATGAAACAAAGAGACGGAATCCGTTTCATATTCCACATTCAAGATAGCGGCCGCTTCATCCCAGGCCAATGCATCCGCCAGCGCCTGTTGATTCGTGGGCACATAGGGCAATGCCATGAACTGGTTTTGCAAGCTGAGTAAAGCTGGCGTCAGCAGGCTTAAAACAACGACCCCTGCAAGGAGCAACCGGAGGCCCTTACCCAGACTGAACCATCGCGCCGCAATCCGATCCTTTAGCCCAATGTTCTTTGTTCGGGTGATGGTCGGGGTATTCAAGGCCAGCGAATCATCATCCTGCCAATCCCGGGCTTTCAACCACGACAAGGTATCCCCACCATCATCCAGGCTTTCACCTGCCAACACACGGTCCATGGCGCGACAAAGCTCACGGGCATTGGGAGGACGGTGCTTGGCATCACGCTCCAGCATATAGGCTATAAGCCGCTCAACGGGTTCAGGAATATCCGGAATATGCGCACTCAATCGTGCTGTTTTACCCGCAGAAATCTGTTTCAATAATTCAGCGGGTGTTCGCGCCGCATAGGGCAACTCCATGGACATGGCCTGAAAGAGCACCACACCCAGAGAATACAAATCACTACTATGGGTAATCTTTTTATTCTGACACCGCTCTGGACACATATACTGTGGTGTACCCAACCGCGATCCATCCACAGTCAACTTGGTTGTGGCCGACAACACCTTGGCAATGCCAAAATCTGTCACAAACGCAGTACCATCATGATCAATCAGGATGTTGCCCGGTTTGATGTCCCGATGGATGATGCCGCTATCATGGGCACAGGCCAGCGCATCAGCAACCTGACGACCAATGGCCAGGGCCTCACGCCACTGCATGGGACCATTATCCAGCAACACCTCGCTGAGTGTCAGATTGTCGATGTAATCCATGGCGATAAACGGTATACCACCGATTTCACCCACCGTATGAATATGAACGATGTTAGGATGGTCCAGCGTTGCAAATGCCTCTGCTTCCCGTTTGAACCGAGCGACGATATGGGACTGTGCACGGAGATCATCCCGGAGAATTTTGAGGGCTACTGTGCGGCCTAGCGCAATATCGGTCGCACGATACACCACACCCATTCCACCGCTTCCCGCAGTGTCCCGGATTTCATAATTGCCAAAGATGTAGCGTTCTTGTGCACTGCTATCGAGGGGTTGCATAGTTAGTTGGATCCCGCATCGGTTAACAAAGAAACATTCATCGAACTATCCGAAAAAAGATGGGTACTCATATTAATAAAGTGGACAGACTCGCGTTCATTATCCCCGGTGACCACCGCCGCCCACTGTCCTTTGGGAGATAACGCTACACCTGCAGGGACAACGGCCAAATCAGAAAGCAAGGGCGTGCGACGCCAGGGAGTCTGTGATTCAACAGTCCATGCCATGGTGGTAGATTCCAGAGAAAGGGTATCTGAAACAAGGAAATACGTACCTGAAGGGTGCCAGGCGTTGGGAT
>CALAXS010000045.1 GCA_937895305.1 uncultured bacterium | reverse complement strand
CCCCATAAATCCTTAATAGTTTCAGCGGTAGCAGGATCGCTTTTCAGCATATGGATAGCTTGAAGATAGATGAATGCAGCATTTTCATCGTCTGGTACAGCGGGATAGTAGGCATCAAGCTCGGCTGGTGTAGCAGGGAGTCCTCTCTCCTTGAGCCTTTTTTCGACAAGCTCAATCTCTTCAGCGGTACTGTGTTTCAGGTAAAAGTAGCCAGACACCAGCGCAATGATACAGCTAATGAGAATAGCGAAAAATACCATGACACAGCCTTTGGCAAGGGTGTGTTTTCTCTTTGGCGGTTTAATCTGTGTTGCGGATGTTTCGGCTGGCATCAATGTGTTCCCCCGGTTTATGAAGTGCAACCACAGTCAATTCATTATAGTGTTCTATGGGCTATACATCTCAAGCATGAAAAAATTCACACTTCTTTTGTGAAATTTGGACTATAGGAGCTTAATCTTTATATGCACCATTTTCTGTTGCAAGAATTCACGACTATGGGACCAAGAGATTGCCACACCTCGCTCCACTCGGTTCGCAATGACGTGACTACACACGTCATTGCGAGGAGGCGCAGCCGACGCGGCAATCTCTTGCTCGCAACGACTTTGTGAATGGGGGTAGCGCATTTCAACTTATAAGTGCGCCAAATCCCCGATGCACCACTTTGTCCCTGTACTTGTCCTCATCCTCCGCTAATTCTGCATCGCAATACCCTGAATAAATAGCCTGCACTTCTAGTTGGTGCTTCGCTTCCTCCACTTTTAACTTCACGCGCCAGGTGCGATAGGCGATTTCCCAGTGGGTATGGTCGAGCTGCTCGATGCGTTTGCGTTTGTGGTTGAAAGGTTCGTCGCTGAGTTGTTGGACGAGGAAGTCCTGGAGGCAGTCCACGCCGTTGTCCGCGAGCCAGTCGAGCTGTTTTTGTGCGTCGTCGGTAAAGGTCACGGTCCAGGGGGCTTCTGTTGCGGTCTCCAGCCAGCCGGAGGTAGCCTCGGGCACGGCATCGGCATAGGGGAGGTAGGGCTTAATGTCCAGCACGGGCGTGCCATCGAGGAGGTCATGGCCTGCCACGGTGACGGTGCGTCCTTCCACCTTGACCAGTTGCACACAGGACAGGCCGATGGCATTGGGACGATAGGGCGCGCGGGATGCGAAGACGCCCACTTTCTTGCCTCCCCGCGGTGGATTGACGAGGGGCTTCCAGTTTTCGTTCTTGTGAAACTGATAGACGATCCAGATATGGGAAAAGCCTTCCAGGTCCTGCAAGGCCTGCTCGAAGTTCTGCCCGCCGACGAGTTCAATGCGCCCGATATTGTCCCCTGCCACGGCCCCCTGTCGCGCTGCGTCGTAGGGGTATTGCGCATCGCAGTGGAAGGTGCCTATGGGTGTTATTTTCATAGGGGTATTGTGGGGATTGGGAGTGTGCGCTTGCAAATGAATACCGATGTCATTTCCGCAGAGGCGGGAATCTCCGCGTTTACCCTCCCAACTCAACTCGGGACAGAAGTCGTTGTAATCCTGGTTGAACTTCTTCCCGATTTCCGGAGCAGAGCTCCGGGTTATGCATTCCCAAGCTGGAGCTTGGGAACGAGGGATTGAGACTATGGGGCCAAGAGATTGCCGCGCCTCGTTGTACTCGGCTCGCAATGACGCAAGTTCAGGAGTCGTCGTGTTATACCCGTCATTGCGAGGAGGCTCTGCCAACGCGGCAATCTCTTGCTCGCGATGATGTTATCCGCTTGCAAGGTCCATGCTCCATCGGTATGCTGATAGCTCAATTTGACTGCAAAGGACACTCCATGAATCGTCGCGAATTTTTACAGACCTGCGGACTCAGTACCGCCATGCTCGCTTGTCCGCAACTGGCCCAAGGCCTGAGCAGCGCAAAAGACAAACCGAATTTCCTCTTTGTCTTCGCGGATGACATGTCGTACGAGACGATTCATGCGCTGGGCAATAACGAGATTCAGACGCCGAATCTGGACAAGCTTGTCGCGAAGGGGACCACTTTTACCCACACCTACAATCAGGGCGGATGGCACGGCGCGGTCTGCGTCGCCAGTCGCACCATGCTGGCGACGGGCGCGTACCTCTGGCACGCGAAAGACCGCGAGCCGAAGCTGGAGGATGAAGCGAAGGACAAGCGGCTCTGGTCGCAGTTGCTGGGCGATGCAGGCTACGACACCTATATGTCCGGCAAGTGGCACGTAAAGATTGACCCGGCGAAGATCTTTGACCACGCGCGACACGTGCGTCCCGGCATGCCCAAGGCCACGGAAGATAATTATAACCGTCCGCACAAGGGCAAGGACGATGTCTGGCAAGCCTGGGACACAGCACAGGGCGGTTACTGGGAGGGCGGCACCCATTGGTCCGAGGTCTTGGCCAACGACGGTATCGACTACCTCAACATGGCGAAGGAAAGCGACAACCCTTTCTTTATGTACCTCGCCTTTAACGCGCCCCACGACCCGCGTCAATCGCCCAGGAAATTCGTGGACCGTTACCCCCTGGACAGCATCAGCGTCCCGGAAAATTACCTGCCCCTTTATCCCTATAAAGACGACATCGGCTGTGGTCCGGGTCTGCGGGACGAACGCATCGCACCTTTCCCGCGCACCGAATTCGCGGTGAAGACCCATCGCCAGGAATACTACGCCATCATCACCCACATGGATGAACAGATTGGGCGTATCCTCGAAGCACTCGACGAAACGGGCAAGGCCGACAACACCTACATCATCTTTACCGCCGACCACGGCCTCGCCTGTGGGCACCATGGCCTGATTGGTAAGCAGAATATGTACGACCACAGCATGCGCGTGCCCATGATGATCTGCGGTCCAGGTATCGAAGCGGACAAACAAATCTCCGCACCCATCTACCTGCAAGACGTGATGCCCACGACACTGGAGCTGGCCGGAAAAGAGAAACCCTACAACGTGGAATTCAACAGCCTCATGCCTATGCTGCAAGGGAAAAGCGAGGGCCACCTCGATGCGGTGTATGG
>CALAXS010000044.1 GCA_937895305.1 uncultured bacterium | reverse complement strand
ATAGCCCGACAATGATTCCAGCGTCGGGTGATCAAAGAGCAGCGTGGCAGAAAGTGAGATACCTGCCGAGGAGCCCAGTTGATTGGCAAGGTCAACCGCCATTAACGAATCAAAGCCCAGTTCATTGAGTGGTGCACGCGGGTCTACACTTGAGTCAGAATCGAGTTCCAGCACATCGACAGCCATGTCCTGCAAGTTCTTTATCATCATATTTTTACGTTCTGCTACAGGTGCTTCCTTCAGCTTCTCCACAAAAGCAAGCCACGCTTTCGATGGTTCCATTCCTGTTTGAATCCCCGCCGCCAATTCGTCTAACAGGGGTGGTTTACGATCGGCCGGGAAGAGCCGTAACAGCTTGGCCCAATCAATAGGAAGTACGCCGACGTTCGGTGTGTCTTCACTGAGCACATACTCCAGTGCAGCAATGCCCATGGTAGGCGAGATAGATCCGATACCCATTGCAGCCCATTGTCGTCTAACTTCACTTTCAGCATTAGCGGCCATTCCAATATCACTCCAGGGTCCCCAGTTGACACTCGTTCCTGCAAGACCGTGTGCGCACCGATAATGCGCAAAGCCATCTTGAAAAGCATTGCCTGCCGCATAATTACTCTGACCAGGTGAGCCTAACAAGGCGGCTACAGAGGAGAACAGTACAAAATAGTCGAGGTCCCGGTGTTCAGTCAGCGTATGCAGATTCCAGGTGCCTCGCGTCTTTGGTGCCATAACCGCTTCGAATCGGTTCCAGTCCAGATGGGCAAGCGCGGCATTATCAAGCACACCAGCGGTGTGAAATACCCCGCGCAGGGTGGACATACTCTCATCAATCTCAGTAAACAGCTGTTCCATACTAGCGTGATCTGTCACGCTTGCGGCTTTCACCAGAACCGTCGCCCCCGAATCTTCAAAATCTGTAATAGCATCACGCGCTGTACTTGAAGGCTCGCTACGCCCCATGAGGACCAGATTCCGTACTCCCTGCTGCACCAGCCATCGCGCTACAGTCAGGCCGAGCCCCCCCAGACCACCCGTGATTAAATAGGTCGAATCGCCACGAATTCCGCGGACTTTAGTCCCTTCCGCTTCTGTCGCAGGATGGGTCAGGACCACCTTTCCAGTATGCTTTGCCTGCGCCATGTATTGAAAGGCATGTGCAGCCTCCAGAATCGGGAATTTCGTGAGGGGCAAGGGCTGCAACCCCTGGTCCCCAAACTCCGGCAGGATATTGCGCAGCTTATCGCCAATAGCCTGTGGGTCTTCTAATAGAAGTTCATCCAGTGCAAGGATGTGGTATGCCACATCGCTGCGCTCCCTGGCGAACTGCCTGGCATCCCAAATATCGATCTTGCCTATTTCTACGAAGCGGCCCTTTTGGGCCAATACGGAAAGACTCTTGGGTATATATTCGCCAGTCAGGGAATTCAGTACGATGTGGATACCTTTACCATCGGTGGCCTCCATGATCTCCGCTGCGAAATCAAGGGAACGCGAGTCATAAACATGATCCACACCCAGGGAAAGGAGGTGTTCACGCTTGGTTGGGCTACCTGCTGTAGCGTGGATTGTTGCACCAACGCGCCTGGCGATTTGTATAGCAGCCATACCTACTCCACCTGCACCCGCATGGATAAGAACGGCATCCTTGTCTGTAATTTCAGCCAGGTCAATGAGTGCGAACCACGCGGTCAGGAAGGTGATTGGGAGTGTAGCACCTTCGTCCCATGACAGCGTATCCGGTAATGGCGCAGCGATACATGCATCAATGGTAACGTATTTACTAAAGCACCCCGGTGCGAGTGCAACGACCCTGTCACCGATCTTAAACCCGGAGTCTTTACC
>CALAXS010000043.1 GCA_937895305.1 uncultured bacterium | reverse complement strand
ACATGAGGGAGGGTAGATCCTCTTTGCGCTCTCGCAAGGGCGGAATAACCAGGCTGATGACATTGAGCCGATAGAACAAATCCTGGCGAAAGGCACCTTCCTGTACCGCTTTCTCCAGTGCACGGTTCGATGTCGCCAGTACATGGGTATCCACGCTAATGGTGTCTGTGCCTCCAACACGTTCAAACTCGCGTTCCTGCAAAACCCGTAACAACTTTGGCTGTAACTCCACCCCGATTTCGCTGACCTCATCCAGCAACAGTGTCCCCTTATCCGCCAACTCGAAACGCCCTACCTTACGCTCGTGGGCATTGGTAAAAGCACCGCGCTCATGACCAAAAAGTTCGCTTTCCAGAATGCCCGCCGACAATGCAGCGCAATTTACCCGAATAAACGGTTCCTCGCGCCGCCCCCCGCCATAATGAATTGCCCGTGCAACCAACTCTTTGCCTGTGCCGCTCTCCCCGCGAATCAAGACCGTAGCGCGTGTATCTGCGACCTTCTGGATCTCATTGTAGACCCCCTGCATGGCCTTGCTGTTACCAATCATGGTTTCAAAATCAAAGCGTCCGTTCACTTCATTACGAAGATACTGATTCTCTTCGCGTAGCCGCTTGTTGGCTACGGCACGCTTAATGGTCAGCAATAACGTGTCCGGTGTAAAAGGCTTTAAGATATAATCTGATGCGCCACTCTTTAGTGCATCCACGGCGGTCTCAATGGTTCCATAAGCAGTCATGACGACCACGTGTGTCCCCGGTGCTTTCGCCATAATGTCTTTCAATACCGTCAAGCCATCAACCGGGGTCATTTTCAAATCGGTGATCACCAGGTCATGGCCGTGTTCATCAAAGAGCTCCAGGCCTGTGCCCCCACCGGATGCGGTATCTACACGATGCCCTGCACGCAGCAAAGTCTCTTCCACAAACTCGCGCATCAATTCATCATCGTCAATCACTAGAATTCTATAGGTCGACATAGTTGGTCCTGCTTCCTTCGGCTACTCTGCACGGGGCAATTGTATCGTAAATCGACTACCCTGCCCCAGTGTTGATGCTACGCGTATTTCACCACCATGACCGGCGACAATTTTTTCCGATATGGCCAGCCCCAGCCCGGTGCCCTTTTCCTTCGTTGTGAAAAACGGCGAAAAGGCCTGGCTGCATTCCTCTGCATCCATACCCCTTCCAGTGTCCTCAATATGCAACAGAACTACTTGATCCGACAATGTCAGGCCAATCTGAATCGTCCCATCCCCCTCAATACTTTGTACTGCATTCATGAGGATGTTTAACAAGACTTGCTGCATTCTGGCTTCATCGATCAAGGCACGCGCCGCAGGGTCAACGGTACAGTCCAGTTCAATGCGTTCATGGTCATAGGACAAAAACGATACGGCACTCTCCACCAAAGCGATACACGAACCCGGTTTCATGGTTAATGCTACAGGCCGCGTAAACTCAAGCAATTCATTCAGAACCCGGTCCAGGCTCTGT
>CALAXS010000042.1 GCA_937895305.1 uncultured bacterium | reverse complement strand
CTCAAACTACATGAACTACACCGTCGATTTCTGTAAATCAGAATTCACCCCGGAACAGGTACAACGGATGTGGTGTTCCATCATCAATTATCGTAACCAATTGGGTGAAGTGCCCTTACCACCGGAAGGTGAAGTGGATGGGGAAATACCGCTCGAAGGCGAAGGCATGAGAGAGGGCGAAGGTAATCCCGAGGGGGAAGGCGAAGGTATGGCTGAGGGCGAAGGCGAAGGGGTTTTCGAGGGCGAAGGTGAATTAATGATTACCGATGCAGCCGGCGACTGGGATCCAGCAGAATCCGCAAATTTTGTCAATTTTGAAAGTCCCCATGTTCACCCCCTGGATTTGAGTCCTACCGGGAACCTGCTGGCTGCATGCAATACTGCAGATAACCGGGTTGAAGTCTTCCTCGTAAACAGCCCCACCCCCCAGCATTTCGGCTCCTACCCCGTGGGCATTGACCCGGTAACCGTGCGCTTCTATGACGAAAGCACTCTTTGGGTGGTCAACCATGTTTCCGACACAGTCAATATTATCGACCTGAGTCTAGGTGTCGTCACAGACACTATTCAGACGCTGGACGAACCTTGCGACGTGGTCTTTTCACCATTCGCGTTCAACAAAAACGGTACCTTCCCCAATGCCTTTGTATCCTGTTCGCAAGCCAACAAGATCCAGGTCTTTGAAACTACAAGTTTAAGTTTGATCGACACCATAGAGATTCAGGGCGAAGACCCCCGTGGCCTGGCCATCAATGATGATGGCACGAAAATCTATGCCGCCATCTTCGAATCAGGGAATGGCACGACGGTTCTGGGCGGCGGTGTGGCTGATGACGATGTAATTTCCTTTCCCCCCAATGTAGTTGATCAAGCTGGTACACCTCATGCAGGGCTAAACCCCTTCCCCAATGACGGGCTTAACTTCATGCCTCCATTTAACATTGGGCTACCCCCTGCCCCCAAAGTCAGTCTTATTGTACGTCAAGATGATGGTGGTGTTTGGCGCGACGATACCAATGAAGACTGGTCCCCCTGGGTGGATGGTGTCAGCGCAGGTCTTTCCGGTCGCTACACGGGTTGGACCCTCCTGGATCACGATATTGCGGTAATTGATACGATTACGCACTCAGTGAGCTATGTTGACCGCCTTATGAACGCCAACATGGGTATAGCGGTTAACCCCGTGTCCAAAGCTATTTCAGTTGTCGGTACCGAAGCCACTAACGAAGTGCGCTTTGAACCCGTTATCAACGGTACCTTTGTACGATCCATGCTGGCCTTGATCCCGGATGATGATCCGGTGAAAGCTATAGGCGTACCCCTTCTCGCAGACATGAACCTTGCTCACCTGACTGCCGCGCAGCAAACCTACAATTCCGAAACGGGCGCCTATGCTACGCCCAACGTACCCCAGGCAGCCCGCAATATTTCTGTGGGTGACCCCCGTGCTATCGCCTGGAACGAAACAGGCACCAAAGCTTATGTGTCCGGTATGGGTTCAAACAACGTGGTTGTCGTAGACGCGGCGGGCGTTCGTGTTGATATGCACGATCATATTGTCGTTCAAGAAGGCCCCACAGGGCTGGCGGTAGACGATAACAACGACCGCCTCTTTGTACTCAATCGCTTCGACGGCTCTATTTCTGTAGTGGACCTCAATACTGAATTTGAAATGTATCACGTTCCCTTCTTCGACCCCACACCACAAGATATCAAGATCGGTCGCAAACACCTTTTTGACACCACAGCCACCTCGGGCCTGGGCCAGGTCTCCTGCGCCTCTTGTCACATCGATGCCCGCATGGACCGTCTCGGCTGGGACCTTGGTGCACCCAACGGCGATATGAAAAGTCTGGATAACCTGAACCTGGGTGGAAATGTTCCCGGACTTACCGGTGGTTTCCAGCCCTTCCATCCCATGAAAGGCCCCATGTCGACTCAGACCCTTCAAGGCATCATCGGTCACGAACCCTTCCACTGGCGCGGTGACCGCCTGGGTCTTGAAGAATTTAACGGCGCATTCCCCGGCCTCCTGGGTGCAGATGGGCTCTTGAGTCCCTCAGAAATGCAGGAATTCGAAGACTATGTCGCCAGCATATACTTCCCGCCAAACCCCTTCCGGAATATGGACAATACACTGCCCACCAGTTTGCCCTTGCCCGATCACTTTACAACAGGTCGATTCGCAGCAGCAGGCACTCAACTGCCCAACGGTAATGCCCAGGCAGGCCTGGCACTTTATCGTGACTTTAATCGTCCGCTGGATTCGGGGGTATTCACCTGTGTGATATGTCACGCCCTACCCGCTGGTAACGGGTCCAACAAAGTGGTTACCAGTATGGGGCCAGGCGGTAGTATTGCATCCTTCGCCGACTTCCCCAATCCCGCCAATCTCGGTGGGAACAAGAGCCTCATGCTCGTATCTGTGGACGGCTTCACCAACAGATTCATAAAGGTGCCCCAACTCCGCAACATTTATGAAAAAGTAGGCTTTACCGTAATCCCCGGTAAGCCCAGCACCAGTGGTTTCGGTTTCGCCCACGATGGCAGCATTGATACCATCGAACGTTTCGTCAGTGAGAATACCTTCCAATTGGATACTGACCAGGAAGTGGCTGACCTCGTGGCCCTCATGCTCGCCTTTAGCGGGTCGGACTTCGGCCCGCCACCCGATGCTGGGGGGTTAACTTTTGAGTTGCCCGGTGAACCCAGTAACGATGCGCATGCCGCAGTAGGGACACAAGTTACCGTCATCGATGGTGGCATTGCCAAGGCAGATAGTTCCGATGTTTTACTGATGACAGCTCTGGATACGGCCAGTCCCCGCATCGAAATGATTGCCCACGGTATAGTCAATGGAGAAATTCGCAGTTTCTTCCACAGTGCCAATGACATTTGGGAATCAGATCGTGGTGAAATTGGTATCCCGACGGCTACCCTGATTTCCTTTACAGGCCCCACAACACCCATGACCTTTATCATCGTTCATGCTGGCACAGGCGTTCGCCTCAGTATTGACCGCGATTCGGATGGTGTGGGCAACTTGACCGAAATTGACAACGGGTCCAACCCCAATGACTCCAGCGATAACGGTGTTGCCGGCGAGGGTGAAGGCGAAACAGACCTTACTCCGCCCGTGATCAATATCCAGGGTGGACAGATTGTTACCATCGAGTGCAAGGAGATATTTATCGATCCCGGTTTCACCGCTACAGACAACGTAGACGGCGATGTTGCTGATAATGTCGTTATTGGCGACGATACCCTCGACATCAACACACCTGGTGAATACGAAATTACCTACGATGTGAGTGATGAAGCGGGTAATCCGGCCATACAAAAGATTCGTCGCGTTATCGTTGATGACAGCATAGCGCCTGAGCTTATACTACTCGGTGACAACCCCATGATCATTGACTGTAGCCTTAGTGGTACCTTCGACGATCCCGGGGCAACCGCGAGTGATGGCTGTGATGGCCCCATTTCATTTACCGTCGAAAGCAATCTGGATCTCGGCACCCCCGGAATCTACTCTGTGACCTACGGTGCAAGAGACAGTTCTGGCAACTACGCTACAAGCATCGTGCGTCAGGTCGTTGTTGTCGACAATACTCCACCTGTAGTAACCCTGATCGGGGATAACTATATCGAGCTCGCCTGTGGCGCACCCTACGTTGAAGAGGGTGCTACTGCCATTGATGCCTGTGTTGGTGACTTGACCAACTTCATCACCATCATCGGTTCAGTAAACCCCAATGTTATTGATACCTATGAATTGCGCTATGTAGCAGCCGACAACGATGACTTCGAGGGCGTTGCAATCCGTACGGTTGTGGTACTCGATGATAACCAGCCCCCCTTCATAGGACTGAATGGTCCATCGGTCATCAACCTCAATTGCGGTGAACCCTACAATGAATCCGGGGCCGTGGCCAATGATATCTGTGATGGTCCCTTGAATGTCACCACCACGGGTACGGTAAATTCCAACGTAGCCGATTCCTACGAAATTCTCTACGAAACCTGGGATAGCGAAAATCGCTACGCCTCTGCCACCCGTACTGTGAATGTCTCCGGTCCCTGCGGTGAGGGCGAGGGTGAAGGTGAGGGTATCGTAGAAGGGGAAGGGGAAGGTCTCACCGAGGGCGAAGGCGAAGGCCTCGTGGAAGGAGAGGGTGAGGGAGAAGGCGAGGGCGAGGGTGAAGTCGAAAAGACCAATCCGCTACTTCAGGCCCTGGGTTGCGCACCCGTAGAAAATGCAGACAAAACCAATGCCGGGGATCTGTTCCTCATCTTCGGACTGGCCAGCCTCCTGGTTGCCATGGGGATTCGCAGGAAAATGCTGAGCGCCAAAGACTAAACGTATACTCTATTATTGAACGCTGGAACGGCCTTCCCGGCCCTGTTCCAGCGTTTTTTTTCTTCCAAAGCTATCCTGCACACTCATTTGACCCGAATTGCCTAAATTTGTTATCCTTCCACGATGCCGTATCTACGGTAAATTCTATTCTAAAGGAGAGATAATATCTCATGAGTGAAGAACAAATGTTGCAAACCGGCGCTACATTAGCGCCAATCGGCTTTGATGATCTGGAAAAAGAGCTCCAGGCACAACTAGAGGGGGACAATATGGAGTCCCTCTTCGGTGAAACCGACCAGAATTTCAAAGAAGGCGAAGTAGTACAAGGCCGTGTAGTTGAGATCAACGATGATCGTGTTCTCGTCGACATCGGCTACAAGAGCGAAGGCGTGGTTAATCTCCACGAATTCCCTGTTCCAGGCGATCTCAGTCCAGGCGATACCTACGATTTCTTTATCGAAGAACCAGAAAACGAACTGGGTATGCCCGTGCTTTCCAAACAGAAAGCCGACCGTATCAAGAACTGGGAAAAAGTTCAGGAAATCTACGAAGCAGACGGTCTTATCGAAGGTATTATTACCCGTCGCGTAAAAGGTGGCCTCAAGGTTGATGTGGGTGTTGACGCATTCATGCCCGCCAGCCAGCTTACCTTCCGTCCTACCGGTGACCTCGAACGGTATATCGGCCAGAAGATGGAAGTTAAAATCATCAAGCTGACCAAACGTCGTCGTAACGTAGTGGTGAGTCGTCGCAAGCTCCTCGAAGAGCAGCGTGCCGACGAAAAATCCAAGTTGCTTGAAAAGATTGGCGTAGGCGTCGTACTCGAAGGCGAAGTCAAGAACATCACCGACTTCGGTGCATTCGTCGACGTAGGTGGTATCGATGGCCTCCTCCACGTCACCGACATGAGCTGGGGCCGCGTGAAGCACCCCTCCCAGGTCGTTTCCGTGGGCGACAAGATCGAAGTCATGGTACTCAATTTCGATCCCCAGAGCGAGCGCATCAGCCTCGGTCTCAAACAGAAATCCGACAATCCCTGGAAGACCGCTATCGACACCTATCCCGTCGGCAGCATTCACCGTGGCAAAGTGGTCAGCATGACCGACTACGGTGCCTTCGTCCAGTTGGTTGAAGGTGTCGAAGGTATGGTTCACGTCAGTGAAATGAGCTGGACCCGCCGCGTACGCCACCCCAACGAAATGTTCGAGCTCGAACAGGAAGTGGACGTAATGGTACTGAGTGTTGATGCAGAATCCGAAAAGATTGCACTCGGCATTAAACAGACCATGCCCAACCCCTGGAAACAGCTCAGCGAATCCTATCCCATCGGCTCTGTCGTTAAAGGTAGCATCCGCAACATGACCGAATACGGTGCCTTTGTCCAGATAGAAGAAGGCATCGACGGCCTCCTCCACGTGAGTGACATCTCCTGGACCAAGAAAATCACCCACCCCAACGAAATCCTCGAAAAAGGACAAGAAGTTGAGGTTAAGGTGCTCAGCATCGATCCCGAACAGGAAAAAATAAGTGTTGGCCTCAAGCAGCTTGAAGATGACCCATGGCATGCGGTTATCGTAAAACTGCCCATAGGTACGCATATTGAAGTGGAAATAGCAAAGCTGGTCAGCTTTGGCGCATTTGCAGAAGTGGAAAACGGCATTGAAGGCCTCATTCACGTCAGCGAAATGTCCAATGAACGCGTGAGCAAACCCGAAGAAGTACTCAAGATAGGAGACAAAGCGATGACCAAAGTTATCAGCATTGATCCCGTCGAGCGTAAAATCGGACTCAGCATACGCGAATACCAGCGCGACCTGGACACCGAACTCATGTCTGAGCACGGTACCAGTGGCTCTGGTGATGCTGTGGACGTAGGTTCCGCCATGGGCGGTGGCGTACCCGCCAGCATGATACAGGCAGGAAAAAGCATGGAAGACGTGGCCCACGAAATGATGGCCGCAGTCAGCCGCGCAGTTGTCGAAAAAGCCGCTGCCGAAGCACCTGCAGCAGTCAAAGCCCCCGTAGCTGAAGAAGTCGTCGCTGCTAAAGAAGTAGTAGTAGAAGAAGCCCCCGCGGTCGAAGAAGTCGTCGTGGAGGAAGCGCCTGCTGCTGAAGAAGCACCTGTGGTAGAGGAATCTGCTGA
>CALAXS010000041.1 GCA_937895305.1 uncultured bacterium | reverse complement strand
ACTCAGGGTAGAGATATGTCAAATATTGACAAATATAAGCATGGGTGTTATGCTAGGGGTGTGAAGAAAAATAATAGGAGTGGATTCATGGCGAAAAGTTTAAACCTTTCCCTTACGAAGGAATTACGCCGTTATGTTGACGCTCGCTCTGGTGATGATGATGTGTATGCAACACCGAGTGAGTTTGTCCGCGATCTTATCCGTCGTGATATGCAGGACTGGGAAGTCGTTCATGATGTTGTTCAAGGGCTTAAAGAAGCGCAGAATGGTGAATTTGCATCGGAGTCTATCCTTGACATTCTTCACGAGGATTAGTGCTGCATGACCAGTAAGGCACTGTATTACCTTACACCCACTGCGCGGCGGCATCTTAGAGAGGCCAAGGCCTGGTCTATAGCGCGATGGGGTACCCAACTCACGGAAGAGTATTTCCACGCCCTTGATACTGCTGCGAACGACCTTGCAAAAAACTGGAAGACCTATCGGTCACGGGAAGAACTTTCTGGTGGTACAGGCTTATTGCTTTGCCCGGTTCGGGAACATTACCTGATTTACGAGCCTATCAATGGTCACCAGATTGTCATTGTTGCTGTATTGCGCCAAAGCATGGACATCCCTTCAATTTTGAATAAGGGCAAGCATGTTATTGTCCGCGAGTTAGAGGCTTTTCGGAAACGGAAATAGTCCTGGCAGATTGTCAGGGCGTATCCCGGAATTTATTCTTTGGGCATGTCATTGAGCCACTCCAGTACACGATCTTGCTGTGCACGTTGAAAATGGTTTACATCATCGGGCATCTCATGTATCAGGTTCTTGTCTGCGTCCCCCAGCTTTGTTCGGGCCTTTGCCACGGACTGGGCAACGGCATCAGCGTTTGAAAAGCGGTCGTTAAGGGGCGACACAATCAGGCAGGGGCGGGGGGCAATGGCCTGGAGTAGCTCGTCATAGTCGTAGGGGATATTATCTTCCTGGCCTTGAAACAAACCGAGTTTGGGCAGGAGTGTATGGTCTTCCCAGAGTCGCCTGTTACCGCCTGTGGCGCGTTCGTCTGTATCGCTTCGGAAGGGGGTGAAGCCGCTGAAGGAGGCGACGCCAGTAATTCGTTCATCGAGGGCTGCGACATGGAGTCCCAGCATCCCGCCCATGGAGTAGCCGACGAGGTAAATCTGTTCAGTGTTGAACTTGGGCAAAGGCGATTGAGCCTCTCCCTACCGTCGATAATAAAGTCTACTGCAGAATACACATCGTGAACCATGCGTCCCAGGCGGGACCACTGGGGGTAGGTGTCGTAGAAAGAAGTGCCTTCGAGGAGACGCAGGCCAAAACCGACCTGGTCGTAGGCGAGCACAGCGTAGCCTGCTTCGGCAAGACGGTGATAAATCGTCGTTCCTTCAACGCCATAGCCTTCGTTGTAACCATGGGCGTAGGAATAGGGGTGGAGCCAAATCACCACGGGCATGGGCTTTTGTATTTTTGTGTTGTAATAGAGGTTACCGCGCACACCCTCGCCAAAGCTGACCGGGGTACGCACAGTATTTTCCGTCGCCCAGCGGTCGTGGTCCAGGCGTTCGGACTCTTCTGCGCTGATGAACCCGGATTTCGACGAAGTAAGAAATTTATCTGGCACTTCCCCAAGGAGCCAACTGATACGGGTATTCAAATCGGCATCGAAATGGGGCACAGACAATGCTTCAGGGGGTTGCGCCGTTTTCCATTTCGTCCAGTCGAAACGATGCAGAAATTCCTCGGGGAAGTCTTCGGCGGTTACTGTGCCTCTATCAAATGCGACATCGAACCAGTCAATGTTTTCTTTTCGGTGTTCTGCCGTGATGGGGTTATGTCCCCCACTCCGGTACATGACTCGACAATTCTCAGCTGCGCCCAGCAATTGATAAACCTTGCGACCTTCGAGGTAGCCTTGCTCCACGGCGAGGGTGGGTTCAGCACCATCATTGTGGGCGGTGTGAATCATCAGTGGACGTGGCGCGATGAGGGCATACCAGCCGTGGGCATCCATAGGCAGTTCGTCTTCGCGACCGTAATATGTTTTCAGTGATTCCAGGAACCAGGTACTTGGGAAATCACGTACGCTCTCCATGAAGGTATCGCGTGAGGTAAAACGATAGGGACTGGAACCGGGAGAACCTGGACTCCGTGCGACGACTGCAGTGATGCGCGGGTCGAAGGCCGCAGCGATCATGGATTGCTTGCCATAGCGCGAGTGACCAATGATGCCCACCTGGTGCGCAATGATGGGATAGTCTTGCTTCGGGTCGAGAATATGGTCCAGAGCACGTCCTGCGAGCCAACCTTTGCAGGCGATTTCCGTCCAGGTGGCTTCGGGGTAGTCTGCCTGAAATTTCTCCCAAATCGAATCGTAGCCGGGGAACTCTTTTTCCGGGTGGTGACGGTCCACGCCGGGATAGAGGCACACCATGTAGCCACGGGCGAGGGCGTCTTCTGCCCAGTCGAGTTGGTAAAAACGGGGTGCGGTCATGAGCAATGGAAAGGGTCCGTCACCCTTGGGTATCCACACACGGATCTCCATGGCAACCTTGCTCGGGGTGTCAAAGGTCAGGCCAATACGATGCCGCGTCGAGCCATCGTCTGGGGTCTGTGTATCCAGAATCTCGGTCGATGTGATTGGTGGTACCGTTTCCGGAAAATTGCCGATAAAAACATCACGCATGAGCACATCGATTTCTGCGCGACGCCTGGGCCAGTTGTCTTTACTCTGTACGGTCGTCCCGTCTTGAAATTCCAGCAGCGGTGGAAGCATAGCATTGGGTTTAAATTCGGCAGTATGTGCTGGAAGCATATAGGGCATTGTCGTAGCGACGAATGTAATCAAGAGCCATGCAGGTCGAATAGCCAAAACAATGTCCTTTAACCGATTGTTATTCCAGAGGAATTAGTGCTTATGGATAAGGATAGCAGTATGAAGCATATCTTTGCCTGTTGCTAAATTAAAGTGCTTGACAAATAGTATTACATGTGTAAAACTTTATCTATTACAACTGTAAAGGATAGGGCAATGAAGACACATGCTAAAATCGCAGCGTCGGAGTGGGCAGTTATGCGGGTGGTCTGGGAAGAACACCCGGTGACGGCGAATACTATCATCGAGGTCTTGTCGAAAAGTACGGACTGGACGCCGGAGACCATACGGACGCTCATCAATCGCTTGATGAAGAAGGGGGTGTTGGGCCATGAGCGTGAAGGGCGGGCGTATGTGTACACGCCTTTGGTGGATGAGGCAGATTGTGTGCGGTCGGAGAGCCAGTCCTTTCTACAGCGGGTCTATGGTGGCGCTGCGAAGCCTATGCTGGTGGGTCTCATTGAGGAATGCGACCTTAGCGCGGAGGACATTGAATCCTTGCGCGATATTCTGGATAAGAAAGCGGAAGGGGGCACAGAATGAATATGTTGGTACTTCAATATGC
>CALAXS010000040.1 GCA_937895305.1 uncultured bacterium | reverse complement strand
GCTGTAATTCCTGCTCAGGCGGGTGTACAGGAAGATTTGAATGCTGCTATTTCAAAGCTTAATGCTGATCAGCAGTCTGCATTGTTATTCCTGCTTACTGGTGCCAGCTCAAGTGCTGTTTCCGCTGATGATGCCATCCTTGACGTGATCAAGGCCTTTGGTGTTGCAGCAGCAGCGGGTGATGCTGAAGCCATGATGGAATCTGTCTCTGACGATTTCGAGCATTGGGAATTTGGCGATAAGGAAGGTCTGCAGGGCGCGTATGAAGCACTTATCGATGAAGGGATGTTCGAAGGCATCGAACTTGTACTTGATGATGCTGAAATCGAAATTGATGGCGATGAAGCCACCATCTATCCCGTAGACGTTGAAGGTGCTTTCGGCACAGCAACCATCGAATATGTGATGGTCAAAGAAGGCGATACCTGGAAGATCATCGAAATGGATGTATCCGGCGTATAAGTACTGATTTAGACTTTAGTCCCCCCACCCTTATGGGTCGGGGGGATTTTTTTATGTGGGCTAGTCGTTTTCATAAAAACTGTATCACGGCAGGCAATAGGGAACGAGGGGAGTCTCACACCCATCGTCTTTCCCGCGCAAGGCGGGAATCCAGGGGGCTATGCAAAGACAACTCGCGAACGTACTGGATCCCCGCCTTGTGCGCGGGGAAGACGGGTTAGGTGATGTCGTTGTTGCTACTGTCCCACCATCTGGGCCAAGCCAGATTGCCACGCCTCGTTATACTCGGCTCGCAATGACGGGTAGGGTGAAGTGAAATTGAAATAACTGGTTTATCTTGAACCGTAAAACAAATGACGTAACTAAAGTGCCCACCGTTCAAACTATCTGTCTCTAGCCGGCGGTGGAACCTGTGCGGTAGCCCATGAGGTCGAGGGTGACATAGCGGTACCCCGCCTGGGTCAGGCCTGCGGTGATCTGCTCCCGCACTATAGCGTCCATCACTTTATGAAAATCTTCCGGGTCCACCTCTATCCGGCAAAGATCACCATGATGACGTGCCCGATACTGCTTGAAGCCCAGACCCTTGAGCAACTCTTCGGCCTGTTCAACCCTGGACATTTCATTGACCTCTACGCGGGTACCCGTGGGGAATCGCGAGGAAAGACAGGCAAAGCTGGCCTTGTCCCAGGTGGGAAGTCCCCGCTCTTTACTGCGCTGCCGGATTTCTTCTTTATAGAACTTCACTTCTGCCAGGGGCGCGATGACCTGGTGTTCGCGTGCGGCCTGGGCACCATAGCGTGTCGGGTCCAACTGGTCATCGGCGATTTCACCATAGGCCAGAATCGCAATCTGGTTTTCCTGTGCAAATTGATTCATACGGGTAAAGAGCTCGGTCTTGCACCAGAAACACCGCTTCCCATCGTTTTCCAGGAAGGCTTCATTCTCGAATTCCCGGGTCTTGATGACCGTCAGGTTCCAGCCTTTTTGCTCTGCCAGGGCAATAGCTTCATTCAGTTCAGCGCGCGGAATGCTGGGAGAGTCGGCGAGAATCATACGGGCCTTATCGCCCAGGGTTTCATGGGCGATTTCAGCGAGATAGGCGGAGTCTACCCCGCCAGAATAGGCCACAGCCAAGGTGCCATAGCCTTTCAGCAGGGTTTTGAGTGCCACTTCTTTGCACTGTATATCGGTCTCTGTCGCCATTAATCACCTGAATTTCTGTAATCCAACATTGTACCGGGTAGTCCCTATGAGGTCCAACCCTTAGCAGGGGGAACCTATTCCCTTTGCCAGAATCTTTTCTGTAGTGACGGACCCTAGACATGACACTTGCCAATTCGAAAAGTGGCCACGAAAAAACTAAAATTCCTCAGGCAATAATCTGGTGAATGGGTTCGGCACCTTCAACACCAACCAGTTTCTGGTCGAGGCCGTTGTAGAAGTAGCTGAGGTTGTTGGGGTCCATGCCCATTTGTTGAAGTACGGTGGCGTGCAGGTTTCTCACATGGAAGGGGTCGACGACCGCTTCGCTACCCAGTTCGTCGGTCTCACCCACACTCACACCGCCCTTGATACCGCCACCGGCCATCCACATGGTGAATCCTTTGGAGTTGTGGTCACGCCCGGTACCTTCGGCATACTCGGCAGTAGGCTGCCGTCCAAACTCACCGCCCCAGATGACGATGGTCTCGTCGAGGAGTCCGCGCTGTTTCAGGTCTTTGAGGAGACCCGCTATGGGCTTGTCGGTGTTCCCGGCGTGATAGTCATGGTTCGTTTTCAGGTCGGCGTGGGCATCCCAGTTGTTGTCATTGTGGTGCCCCCCGGAATAGACCTGGATGAAGCGCACACCACGCTCGACGAGGCGACGGGCCATGATGCACTTCCGGCCAAAGTCTTCGGTGCGTTCCTGGTCGAGGCCATAGAGTCGTTTAATGTGTTCCGGCTCGCTATCCACATCCACGGCTTCGGGGGCTTCGGACTGCATCTTGAAGGCCAGTTCATAACTGGCAATACGTGCGGCAAGGTCAGAATTACCCACATGGTCGGCCAGGTGCCGTCCGTTAAAATGATTCAGGTGCTGAATCATGCGGTACTGCTCTTTACTGGACATGTCGCCGTAGGGCTTGAGGTTCATGATGGGATCGCCCTTGGGGCGGAATACGGTGGCCTGATAACTGGCGGGCATAAAGCCGCTGCTCCAGTTCTTGGCACCACTGATGGGACCGCCTGTCTTGTCGAGCATAACCACATAGCCGGGCAAGTTTTCGTTGGCCGTACCCAGACCATAGTTGAGCCAGGAGCCCATGGAGGGAGCACCACTGAGGATACGCCCTGAATTCATCATGAGCATGGCCGAACCGTGGATGGGCGAATCAGCGGTCATGGATTTGATGAAGGCCATGTCGTCAACGCAGGTGGCCAGGTGCGGGAAAAGCTCGGAGACCTGCGCACCACTTTCGCCGTATTGTTTGAAGGACCATTTAGGACCGACGATACGACCTTCATTTTTATGCCCGCCACGACCGTGGGTTTTTACCTGAATAGTTTTGCCGTCCAAATCGTAGAGCCTGGGCTTGTGGTCGAAGGTGTCCACATGACTGGGGCCGCCGTACATAAAAAGAAAGATGCAGCTCTTGGCCTTGGCAGGCATGTGCACCACCTTGGGCGCAAGGGGATTTTTAAATGTGCTCATGCCGTCGGCAGCGAAGGCCTGGTTACCCGGAAATCCGTCGGTGCCGAGCATACCGCTCAGGGCGAGTGAGGTAAATCCACCGCCCGTGGTGCGCAGAAAGTCGCGTCGGTCTACCTGTCCGCAGAAGCTGTTTACTGGTTTATTGTGTTTCATAGTGGGTTTACCTAATCCAGAAAAATAAATTCGTTGAGGTTAAGGGCCAGCAGGCAAAATCGGTCAATCGCAGTTTGGTCATTGTGTCCGAAATCCCGTTTCATGTCTTCAATGAATTGATGGGCCTGTTCCAATTCGTTGGCCCTGGGTTGGCGTTGACTGCATAGGGCGATAGCCCGGGTCAGTTGCGCATCCATATCGTCGGGCGATTCCTCGCGAACACGATTGCCCAGTGCAACAGCTTGTTTATTGAGGAACTCACTATTCATAAGATTGAGGGCCTGTGTGGGCTGGACGGTGGAGAAACGAACGGGGCAACTGGAATCGGTGTCTGCCAAATCAAAATCTGTGAGTAGTGGTGCCAGGAGAGAACGTTTAACATGGGTATAAATAGTACGTCGGGTATGGTCTTCAACAGGTGACTTGCCCCAGGCGTTTTCTGGTTGCGAAGACGTAGCCAGAATTTCCTTGGGCATGGGCGGATAAACGCTCTCACCACCCAGCTTGAGGTTTATAGAACCATTGGCAGCAAGAATGCTGTCACGCAGTTCTTCTGCGGTGAGTCGACGCATATCGAAGTGCCAGAAAAAGTTGTTGTCGGGATCTTTGGCATAATTGGCGTCGTGGCGGTCGGAGGCCATACGAAAGGTCCGGGACAGGAGCAGCATCTTTTGCATACGTTTTAGGGTCCAACCACCTTCAACAAAATCAGCGGCCAGCCAGTTCAGTAATTCAGGATGGGTAGGGGCCATCCCCCCCACGCCGAAATCATTTGCGCTGCGCACGATACCCCGGCCAAAGTTGTATTGCCAGATACGGTTCATCAAAACCCGTGCGGTAAGTTGATTGTCCGGTCGGGTAAGCCAGTCGGCCAATACTTTACGGCGCCCGGTGGTAGTACTTTTTATATCTGGAACAGGCAGATCCGGGACATGGCCACCCAGTGCCGTGGGAAATGCCGGTGGCACCTCTTTGCCGGGTGCATGGGGATTCCCGCGCGTCAACAGGTGGGTCGGTGGTGCTTCGGCACCAAACTCTTCGACCGCTAGGGCAAATTCGCCAGGTACCTGAAAGTTTTTTCGATCCTGGAGTCGTTTTTGGTAAAACGCTCGTTGTTTCAGTTCTTTTTCACTGAGGTATTCAGCGCCATGTTCCTGAACCAGTTTGGGGATATCCAGTTCCGGCATATCAAAGCTCAATGGACGACGCTCAAATCCCGGACCGGACCAGGCCACTTTGAGGCCCAGACCGCTGGTCTTCTGGAAATAGTCGAGACGAATGGGAAAGGTACCCGCTACCAGTTGAAGGGTTGTCTTCTGCTCATTGTTTAATCCATGGACACCATCGTGAAGAATAATCTCATCACCATCAAGCCGCAGCCGGGTGCCGTCATCGGAATCGAGATAGAAGGTGTATTCTCCGGCTTCGGGCACGGTTAACATGGCCTCGAAAACGAATCCATAGTGGGTGTTTCGGGTGCGTACGGAAATATCGAAGAATCCATGGGGCAGGTCCCCTTCGTTTTCATGGCGTAGCATGTCAAAGTCAGGCAGGACATCAAAACTGTCGCGGTAGAAGCGATAGTGCATTTCGGTCATGTCGGATGGGGCGAGGTCCTGTCCGAAGGTGGAGTGGTCTTCACGGTAGCGTACGAGAAAAACCTGCTCAAGCCCCTGGAGCTTTTCATTCAGATCATTGATCGCTTTACGGTTTTTGGAAATCTGGTCCTTGCGTTCTTTTTCCTGGTCGCTGGGGAGGATGCTACGGGCCATGTCTTTACCACGGGTGAAGCCCTGGATGTTATGAAAGAAGGCGAGGAAGCTGTAGTAGTCATCCTGTGGTATGGGTTCAATCTTGTGATCGTGACACCGTGCGCAGCCGATGCTAAGGCCCAGAAACACGTTGGCGGTTGTGCTGACAATGTCGTCTAGGTCGTCGAATTTTCCCTGCATCGGGTCTGCCGGCTCATCGTCCCAGAGACCGAGACGATAGTAGCCTGTTGCAATCAACTGCTCTGGCCCGGCGTTTTCCAGCTCGTCGCCGGCCAGTTGCTCCTGAACAAAGTCGTTGTAGGGTTTGTCCTGATTGAAGCTATTGATGACGTAGTCGCGGTACCGCCAGATGTGGGGCTTCATAGAATCGCGCTCATAACCATTGGTTTCTGCATAGCGCACCAGATCCAGCCAGTGGCGGCCCCACTGCTCACCGTAATGGGGCGAGGCGAGCAGTTCGTCGATGAGGGCTTCGTAGCGTTCCTCGCTGTATTCCGCAACGAAGGCCTGTACCGCTTCCGGACTGGGTGGTAGCCCCGTGACGGCATAGTGCGCACGACGTATGAGTGTGGCTGGGTTAGTATCAGGTGCCGGGCTTAGACCTTGCTCCTGAAGCTTGTTGAAAATGAAGGCATCTATCGGGTTCTGCGCCCAACTTGAATCACTCATCTGGGGCACAAGAGGGCGGGTCAGGGGCTGAAAGGCCCAGTGGGATGGAGCGCTGGACTCGGCTGGGGATGTTTCCTGGGTAAAGGCCGTGCTGGAAAAGAGTACCAGAGCCAGTACGATCTGGAAAAGTTCGCGTAAATGTAGGGTTCGAAACATCTGAATCATCCAATAAGTCAAAAATCGTTTACATTGTCAGGGTGAAAGAAACATGATAGTGCAAATCCCCCTGAAGTATCTAGTTTCGCGCAGTTCTTTGCCGGGCTTTCTATGGGTGTGTTAGGATCAGGGCCAAGGAGAAAAAAGATTATGGCAGTATTGGACGTTGTGTTGTATCCCGATGCCCCGTTGCGGGATGTGGCAACACCGTATACCAAGATGGGTGCAGAGTTATCGCAGTTGACCCAGGATATGATTGAAACGATGCACGCCCATGATGGTGTTGGACTCGCTGGTCCCCAGATAGGTGTTGCCAAGCGGATTTTCGTGTTGCAGGAACCCGATAAAGAGCCTATGTGTTTTATAAATCCTGAGATCCTGGAATCGGAGGGGGAGGTTTTTGCGGAGGAAGGCTGCCTGAGTATGCCACGAGTATATGGCCAGGTTCCGCGTGCAACGCGGGTCCGGGTCAAGGCGCTGGATGCTTCTGGCACACCTTTTGAGGTGGATGCGCTGGATTTCTTTGCGCGTATCATTCAGCATGAGAATGACCATTTGGATGGAATCATGTTTCCTGAGCGTATGGATATTCTTTCCCGAGAAGATATCTATCGACAGTGGGACGACATGCGTGAATCTATTTTGTCCCATAGGGAACTGTAGCATGTTTAATGAATCCCCCACCTTTCAGCGCCTGGTTGAGGCATTCCGCCGTTTACCCGGTGTTGGAAAACGTTCTGCTGAACGCTTTGCCTTGCACATCCTTTGCGCACCGGAAGAGGATGCCGCCTTACTCAGTGAAGCAGTTCGGGATGCCCGGGCACGTGTGGTCTTTTGTTCAGAGTGCGGCATGCTGACGGAGGATGATCCCTGTGGCATTTGTACGGATTCGCAGCGGGACCATGAAGTGGTGTGTGTTGTGGAGCAACCCTCGGGTGTGATGGCCATTGAGCGGGGCGGCACATTTCGCGGGCTATACCATGTTTTACATGGGGTTCTGAATCCACTGGAAGGTGTGGGTCCGAACGAATTGCGCATTGGACGTTTGTTGAATCGCCTCAAGTCGCAGCAGGTGAAGGAGGTTATCGTGGCGACCAATGCCACTGCAGAGGGCGAGGCAACTGCACTGTATCTATCGCGCCAGCTTTCTGCTGAGGGCATCGCCGTTACACGTATTGCCCATGGCGTTCCCATGGGCGGTGGTCTGGAATATGCAGACGATGCCACCCTGGCCCATGCATTACAGGGCCGTACAGAACTGAAGTAGGGTTAATCCTGCTCTTCCACCAGGCGAAGTGTATCAGCACTGGCGGTACGTAAATCGTGCCATGCCGCCTGGAGTGCTACGCGTGCGGAAGCAAGTCGACTCTGAGCTTCCACCAAATCCCGTTGAGCCTGATTCAGTCGGGTCAGATCGGTCTGCCCGGCGTTATATTCCTTTTCAACCAGCGTCCTGTTCTGCTCTACATAGTCCGCTGTAGTCCGTTGCAGCAGGAGTTGTTTCTGGGATGCACTCAGTTGTAACAGTGCATTACGAACGTCGGCCTGGGCCGTTAATTCCGCATCTTCCAGCATCCATTCACTTTCAGTACGATAATGTTTTGCCTCGTGAACTGCCGCCCGGTTCCGTCCACCAGCAAACAGGGTGTACCCCACATTCACGCCCACAGTCGTTGCTGCATCTTTATCCGTCAGGGTACTGTCGTTACTGCGCTGATAGTCCTGTGATGCAAAGGCATTCACAGAGGGGTAATAAACTGATTTACGTTGCCCCACAGATGCCTGAGCACGCTCCAGTCCATGTTTGCGCAGGGAAACGTCGGGACGTTGCTCCAATGCACGGGCAATCCATTCGTCGTCGACCTGGTCCGCCATGGCTTCCGGTGTTTCGTCCTGAAGTGGTGCAACCACAACCGTATCAGGAAGTTGTCCTTCTGGAATTCCCATGAGGGTAGCCAGTGCGATACGCGCTGAGTCATAGTTTTGTTCTGCGATAATAAGTACGGCCTCGGCACCACGTTGGCGCACTTCAAAGTTCAGTACATCGCTGAGAGAACCAGCGCCTTGCTTCTGACGGGCCAAAGCGTCTTTAAGCAGACGTTTGTTGAATGCGTGATCAGCATTTGCGATCTTGACGTTTTCACTGGCCAACTGAACACCGTAATAGCTCTGGGCCACGGCAGATAGTATAAGGCGTTGCGCCTCGTGCTGTCCGGCTTCAGTTTCTTTCTTGCCGTGCCGGGCGATAGCGTGCGTAAAACGACGGTTAAATCCATCGAAGAGGATATAGCTGGCGGTGATTGAACCATTGTATTGATTGATAGAGTCGTCGATGGCATTAGCGGCCTGACTGGCACTCCAGAGAGAGAGGGCAGTGTTACCGACCAGTGAGTTTACATTGAGTGTTCCCGTTTGCAATACACCACCGAGAGTCCCCTGAACGATTCCTGAAACAGC
>CALAXS010000039.1 GCA_937895305.1 uncultured bacterium | reverse complement strand
CTCCGCGATAATTTCTACACCGGAAATAACAGGTGGGTTCATAGCAGCATCTACCTGAGTAAAAGACAAGGTCAATTCATTTTCAACTGCGATTCCCTTAAACTCCTTCACCACTTCCTTGAACATGCCCTCCGAATTCGCAGCGATATCAAAGGCTTCCAATGCAGATGCGCCCTGAATACCTACATCAAACACACGCTCACCAGCAGCCAGTCCATTTGGCTCTGCAAAATACAGTCGTACCGTATAAGGCACTGCACCCTCGCTCTCCGTGGCAATCTGAATCTTGATTTCTTCCGCAGCCACCACACCAGAAGCGGCCACCCAGGCCAGCTCACTCTCTGCCACCCGCGACACATGCTGGCGGAAAATTTCTGGTTTCTTGGGTTCAGAATCTACCGTTACCTTGGGCGATGGCCCACCTGTGTCCGGATACTCCAGCCACAAGGTGCCGTTCTCTGCCAGGCGGTCACCGGGCGCACCAAAGTTGATGCCCACCTGCTTCACCGTGGTGGATTCGCCCATATCAAAGGTATTGAAGGTCCACATCTCCAATTCGGGCATGTGTACCATGGCCAGCGAAGTCTGATTCTGATAGCCACAGCTACAGGTACGCGTATAGTCCGGCGCATTGAGGACGCCGTCCGCAACCACGAGGTTGGCCGTGCAGCTCGATTTAAACCCGCCAAAGTTTCCCGTACCACTATCACCCTTTAAATCATAGAAGGCCGCCGACGCCGAACGGAAGGTAAGCAGATTCTCGCTCGCAATGGGGTAGTTACACCCGTAATGTCGCGCCCAGGACCACTCGGTCTCCTCGCCCGTAATCGGATTTATGCGGTTCAGCGGCTGCCCGGTCAACAGGCTCAACATCTGTCCCTTGATTATAATGCGGTCGCCATGAAGTACCGGGAAGGTTTCATAACGATGATTCTCGTTCCAGACCACCTCGCCTGTGGCACCCTTATAGGCAATCAGCAATCGACCATCTTCACCACTCACGGTATCGCGCGAAGGACGGGTGGATTGAATCAAAATATCATGTTCTTTCGAGTAGGCCAGGAAAGAGCCGAAGACATCGGTGGTGGTTTCCCACTTCACCTCGCCCGTATTGATATCCAGCGCCATGAGCCGGTAATCCTCGGGGGTTTCTTCCCCACGCCGACGAAGTTTTCCTTCGATATAACTGGGATGGCGATCAATGCAATATAGTGTATCCCCGGAAGCCGCAATGGCGTTGTGGAGGAAACCGTATTTCGATTCCACCTCCCATATTATCTCGCCTGTATGTCGATTCATGATATGCAGCGCCTTACTCGCGCTGTGATCAAAATCGGTGTACTTGTTGTACTCCTCTTTTTTCTCACCCAGCAGATCGGAGAAGGCAACAAAACCATAGCCGCCGATGAGCACCTCTTCATGTATACCAATATAGGCCCACAAAGGTCGCTGCGGTCGTTTTGCCTCGGGGTCGATAGCCCGCAGGTTAATCACCTTCGCCGTTTCGCCCGTAGCTGTATCCAACAAATGACATGAACTTCCCTGCAACACGTAAACATAATCCAGTGTGGCCACATAGTTGGTGCCCCGCGCATTCGCGCCGGGAATATGCTCCTGGTTGTAGCGGGTGTCTGTCGGTGTGTCTTTATAAGAACCGTCGTAATACACGCCGAAGGTGTTGAGGTCATTCATCTCCCGTTTCCAGATAAGGCGGCCCGTGTACACGTCCCGTGCACTTACACTGCTCATGCCTTCGATAAAGAGACGGCCACCCACTACCTGCTCCGGCGGACCATGACCATGACGGGGCAACACATCCATATTCGACGTACCGCCAAACCAGAGTACGCCTAAGGGCAACTGTACAATGCTATCGTCTGACTTCGTGGTGTTCGCCAGACTTCCATACTGATGGGTCCAGGTCCCCGCACCCGGCAGGGCTCCCTCACGCGAGAAGCGCAATAAGCCATCGTCTTCTGCAACCGTGAATCCCGCCAGCTTCTCTTCGGATGCAACCGAATTCAAGACCTCAACGGTATCTGCCCCATCCCTCAACACCACCGTGGTGCCACCATAAGGCCGCATGCTGTGGAACGCCTTCTCCACCACAGCACCCGAAAGCGCAGCATCACCTTCACCCAATAGGGTAAGTGATGCGAGGTACGGCGGAGTCTGGGCCGACAGTACATCCCCTTGTAAAATCGTGACTCGTTCGCCATAGAGACCGTTCGAATCAAACCGTGTACGCAGTTTTTTCACGTTCCCGGCATCAGCGTCGTAGCCGATAATATTCAGGTCCGAATGACTGGACAGGGCCTCCAATAGATCGCCATCGCCTACGTTGTAATAGAGAGCATAGCCATCCCGTATCCCCGTTGTATCCAGAATCTTTTGTGCCTGTGCCAGGGTTGCACCTGATGCATCCGCAGTAAGTGGCCGTTCCAGACGTTGCGCCACGGTCGCTTCCGTTGCACCAAAGGCCATAATGCGTCCGTCCAGTGTAACCGCAAACAAACGGTCATCCGCAGCAATCAAACGCTCCACTACACCATCAATACGTTTCTGCCAGGCAATCGCAGGGGTATCGCCCAGCGCAATGGCGGTAATACTGTCCTTCCCACCGGCATACAAATACTTGCCTGCACGAATAAGATCACCTGTGGCATCCACATCCAGGGACCATAACTGCGCATCACCCTCTGCGCTTTTCTTATCCCGTAACACTATGGGGTCAACGGCTGTCACGTTGTCCCCTGAAAAATAGTACACCTCTTCCGTCAACACCGGATACTTGCCCAGCCCGGATGTGACCCGCTCACCATCATCCACATTATAAAAATTAACATTGCGCTCGCGGTGATGATTGAAATAGTCATTACCCAGGGCTGCAACCCACGCGCCTCCCGTCTTATTCTGCTTAGCGAAGTGGAAATAGCGAAGTGCGCCTGTATCCAAATCAAATGCTGCGGGTACAGAACGACCTGCCGGGGTGAACAAAGTGTTGTTCGAGATGGCAAGAATCCCCTGGGGGGCTACGCCGGCAAAGGCAGGCGAGTTATGGGGCTGTAACTGATATTCCTGGCTCTGGCCATCATTGAACCAGATAACATCCCCGGTCTTCGCGTCCAGCGCATAAATAAAGACGCCCATCATGGGCCAGATACTGGCGGAAAAATACACCACACCATCTTTCACTACCGCGCCACCGCGCGCTGGCCAAATCGAGACAAAGCGTTTGTTGCCGATAATCTTCTGGTCCGAAGGACCGCCCCGAAATTTCCAGTTCAACGCACCCGTCGCCTGGTCCAGGCAATAGATATAGCCATCATCACTGACGAAATACACACCACCGTCCACCGCTACCGCAGGGAAGCGAACCGGCCCTTCCACATAATAGCGCCACTTCTCCTCCCCGGTCTTTGTATCCAGCGCCACCATCTTGTCCGTGTCATTAAAGCCCACGAAAAGGGTATCTCCCGCGACCACGGGTTCAAAGATACGGTCAAAAATCATGAGGTCATTGTTCAGCGGGTCGTCCCAGACCTGGGTCCGCGGGGTGTATTGCACCACCCATTGCAGGTGCAGTTCATCCGCCAGGTCCGCAGTATTGGCCCCGCTCCGGTTCGGATCATTGCGCCACATGGGCCAGTCCGCAGCCATAGACCCGGCGGGAGCCAGTAAAGCTAAAACCAATAAAGACAA
>CALAXS010000038.1 GCA_937895305.1 uncultured bacterium | reverse complement strand
CAACCTATTGTATCTCTGTGGGAATATGCACCCAAGTATAGCAATTCCCATGAAAGGGTGCAACCGCCTAAGTCCTTTGCCATCTTTTACCTAGCACACGGGCTACGCACTGTAAGAATACGCTCCGCCCCATGAATAAGTTACACCATAGTTCCTATCCCTGTAGCTCTATTAAAGTTCCTCCTCCTCATGGCGTGACTGATTTTCCACTTTGCGCATAATTCGAATGCGCTGTTTTCTCTTGCAACCCTCCAGCGAATCAGGCATACTCAATAGCCAATATAGACAGAACACGGACGGAATTTCTATATGCAAATGGACACAACCCGCTTTGGGCGCCTTGAGATTGATCCTGACACGGTAATTACCCTGACCCAGCCTATTATAGGTTTTCAGGATTATCGTCGTTTTGTGCTCCTGCCTGGCCCCGAAAACAGCCCCCTCTCCTGGTTACAATCCACTGAGTCGGACGAGCTGGCCTTTCTTCTCATGGACCCGCGTAGACTCATCCAGGACTACGATGTTCATCTCAACCAGCACGATTTTGCAGAACTCGCTTTATCCAGTGAGAACGATCTGGAAATCTACACGCTGGTTGTCGTACCCGATGACCCCACACAGGTAAGAACCAATTTGAAGGCACCTGTATTGATCAATATCAAGCAGCGACTGGGTAAACAAACCGTACTGGAAAAAAGCGATTACCCCATACAGTTTTTTCTGGCACAAGCCAAGACTCCGGCAGATGAGTCAGCGGAGGTAGCCAATGCTCGTACTGACGCGTAAAGAGAATGAAAGTATTATGATTGGTGGTGACATCGAGGTGAAGGTACTCGATGTACGTGATAATCAGGTAAAGGTGGGTATCGTAGCCCCACGTTCAGTGGCCGTACATCGCCGTGAAGTCTATCTGGCTATTCAGGCGGAAAATGCACAAGCCGCTGCACCTGCAACAATTGATGGTATAGACAAACTGATCCCCCGGTATTAGCATTCGGGGAAGGAAGCAGCTTGACCCGCTGCGATAGAAAGGGCCACACATGGAAGTGATTGTGGATGGCGAAAAAAACTTTAAGTTCAAAGGCGATACGCAAAACATGGTTGAGGTCGTGGGGGCAATCATCGCCTTTCTCCAGGACAAAAACCGTGCCATGATGAGCATTGAAGTCGATGGAAAAAGTGTCTCGCCTACAGATCTGCATGCGGTTCTGGATAATGTTGATATAAATTCGGTCAAGGTACTGAAGGTTCAATCTGAGGACTTGGCGAATCTGGTCGACCAAACCCTGAGCGAACTGGAAGAACACCTCCCTGCCCTTCCCGCTGCCTGCCATTCTCTCGCAGCAGTCTTCCATGGGGAACACCCGGAAGAAGGCTTTGATCCACTTACCCAGCTCATCACGATCTGGGGTGAAGTGAAACAGCGGCAGATCCAGGTAGCCAATTCGCTCCAAATCGAGCTTGGCGATATAGCACTGGACGATAGCACCCTGGAGCAACGCCACGTAGCGCTCAATGAATTTCTTGAAGAATGCGCTGGCGCATTACAAAAGGGGGACTGTGTACTTCTTGGCGATTTGCTGGAATATGAATTGGCACCCCGGGCTGAGCAGGAGCTGCAAATTGCAGGGCTTCTGAAAGAACGGGCCGCCGCCCACTTTGCCTGATGTTTATCCAGCCGCGCATCCTTACCTATAATTTTCACGAACCCTACCTCTGCCTTATGGCCAAATCAAAGTGGCATTTTGATGTAGGAAATTACAGTAATGAACCCATGGCGCGGCACTGGCATAGTTCATTCAGGCCCATCCCCGACAATATCCACCTGGTAGAGGAACGTATCTGGCGGGCACGCCTGGCCGCCAATTACTATGACGTTATCATTACGCAAAACGAATCCAATGCGCTGGACGTTGCGTCCTCTTCTGCCGCAAAAATACTCATCTGTCACAATCGACGCACGTACATGAATACCTCGATCACTTCCAGAGAGGGTGATCCCAAAGCTTCTTATGATGCCCTCCTGAATCATCTCCAACAGCGCGGATTTCAATTTGTCTTCATATCCGATTCCAAAAAAGAGGATTACGGTATTGATGGTAAGGTCATCTATCCCGGCGTGGATCCCGATGATTTTGGTGCGTACAACGGTGAAACCCCCACCATCATTCGTGTAGGCAATGTGATGCGACAGCGGGATCTCATGTTCGATGTTGATTTTCAGGAAGCCTGTTGCAAGGGTCTGCAAAATCAGGTCGTGGGGATGAACCCGCTTATACCGGAATCGCAGCCCACAAAAAGCTTCGAAGAACTTCAATCTATATATCGCAATAATCGTTGTATGCTCCATGTCTCCCGCGAGGCCTATGAAGATGGCTATAACCTCTCCACCCTGGAAGCTATGGCTACGGGTATGCCTGTAGTCACCCTGTCCAATCCCACTTCACCGATTACGGATGGTGTGGATGGGTATAGCAGCTACGATGCCGGGGAACTGAATCAACGCCTCGCGGCACTACTGGAAGATCAGGAACTGGCAAAAAAAATCGGGGCAGCAGGGCGCGAAACAATATTTCAAAAATTCCCTATGGATCGTTTTGTCCAACGCTGGGAAGAAGTGATTACACTGGCAGCTGAGCAAAGTACCCGAAGCACCCCGTCCAACACCGGAGCACCGCTTAATACCAGGAGCGGGGGCAGCCAATTTCTGGTACATTATGTGGCATCGCCCCTGACTACAGGGCGCTATATTGAAACTGCGCTACGCCACACGCATACCGTAACAACCGCTGGTTTTCGGGTACCGGAAGAAGTACTCAAGCTGTGGGGCTTTCCCATTCCCATCCCGTCCTATGCACCCCACGATGTAGAAATTCCGCTGGAAGCATCCTATGCGGCAATGAAAGCCAGCTTACCCGAAGACTGCACGCCGGATTTCTATCTCTTTGTCGATTCCGGACCCAGGGAAATCCAGGCAGACATCAATGTGCTCTCGTGTCCTAAAGTGGCCTACCTCATCGACACCCATGTCAGTCCGGATTTACGTCTGGACATGGCCCGCAATTTCGATGTGGTCTTTCTCGCACAAAAAGCCCAGGTCGACCTGTACCGCAGGCACGGCATTCAGCATTGTTATTGGCTTCCCCTGGGCTGTTCCCCCGAACTGCATAACACGGGTAGCCTGGAACGAATCTATGATGTGTCTTATGTGGGCAGCTTCAGTATAGAAGAGGATGACTGGCGAAAAAAGCGCATCGAAAGCGTCATGGCCAAATATCCCAAACACAAGGTGGGGCGGTATTGGCCGGAAGACATGGCAAAAATATATGCTCAATCCAAAGTAGTTGTGAATGCCGCCTTTCGCAATGATGTAAACATGCGCGTTTTTGAAGCGATGGCATCGGGTGCCCTGCTCATTACAGATGAAGTTGAAGGACTCACTGATCTCTTTACCGAAGGCGAGCACCTCGTCATTTATCGCAGCGACGATGAACTTTTTTCGCTACTGGCGCAGTACTTGGCCGACGATGAGGCCCGTGAACGAATAGCGCAAGCAGGTCAAAAAGAAGTGCTCACCCATCACAGCTACGACAAGCGCATGGCATCCATGCTGGACACCTTGTCTGATGCAGCCAATGATCTTGTGAAACCGGAAGTCCCCTGGGAGATTAAAGAAAATTCCTATTACGAACATCCCCGCCGTGAACTCTTTCCTTTTGTCCCGGCACAGACGCGGCGACTCCTGGATGTGGGCTGTGGCACTGGCACGCTTGCAGCGCTACTCAAAAAAGAGCGGGGACTTGTTGAAGCAGCGGGCATCGAAATTGTGGAAGCGGCCTACCATGTCGCTAAAACCAGACTCGACAAGGTGCTCTTCGGTAGTATTGAAGATATGGACCTCCCCTATGAAGACGGTCACTTTGATTGTATTCTCTGCGCGGATGTGCTGGAGCATCTGGTCGAACCAGAGCTGGCGTTGAAAAAGCTGGCCCGTGTTCTGGCACCGGACGGTGTTATCGTCATCAGCATTCCTAACATCCAGTTTCATGAAGCCGCTACCATGCTCATGTCCGGGGCCTGGACCTACATGGATCAGGGCATCATGGATACCACCCATCTGCGCTTTTTCACTCGCAAAGAACTGGGACGCATGCTGGAGCGTGCCGATCTGCAAGTGGGTCGTCTCCACCCGCTCAGTGCCAGTAACGCCTATGACTGTCCACGCGAACCGAATGGAGACTTTAATCTGGGCAAACTTCACATCCAGGGACTCAGTGACGAGGAGCATGAAAACTTTCTCTGCTACCAATGGCTCGCCATCGGGGTCAAGCCCAAGGTGGATCGACTGGCGCGCGCCCGCACTGCATTGGACCAGAAACAAAATGAGCTGGCCTACACCCTCGCCAATGAAGCCTTAAAGGTGGACGAGGCGGAACGATTCGGCATCATGGCCAAAGCCATGGCACGTCTGGGCCAACTGGACGATGCGGATAAATGTTACCAGACTGCTCTGGAATATAATTGTTCCCCCGATATTGCAGGTGATTACGGCACCCTCCTTGTGGGGATGCAGCGTATGGACGAAGCGAAAGTACATCTCGAAGCGGCCTTAAAGGATAATCCCAATCTCGCCCGTGCTAAAGGAGCCCTGGGCCTGGTTCATATCCATATCGGCGACAAGGAAGAAGCCCACAAACTTATGTTAGCGGCACTACAGAGCAACTACGACAGTATCGCTCTTCTGACGCCCTTCCTGCAGAATGCCCGGACCCTGGACCAACGTGATGCTGCTATCCCTGTGCTGGAAAATCATTGTAACTTTTTCCCTGGTAATGCAGACCTTGTCGTTGCATTGGCTGAATTGTATAACGAATGTGGACAAAGCAGCGACGCCATAGAAAAACTGGAGCAGGCGCAAATTTTCCACCCGGAACATAAAGCTGTTCAGTCCCTGTTGAACACGCTCAAAGAAGGGTGACGGCACAATGGCGAAACCCCCTTCCATACAACCGATTCACGTTTGGGATACCAAGGCATTAAGCGCCGTGCCTTCCGACCATGTTGAGTACCTTGAAGGACGTAAAGGCCACACCACACTCAAGGTAAACGACGTGTTCCTCCACAGTCGCTACAGCCCCGACGAAGAAGCCAGTCGCCTCATTGAATCCGCAGCACTGAATCCACAACGCCCCGTACTCGTCATCGGTCTCGGCCTCGGATACCATGTGCGCCAGCTCCTCAATGTCGACATCGAAGTTGCTGTTCTCGAACCCGATCCCGCAGTCGCAGCCCATGCCCTCACACTGGACTGGACGGGCCACGACTTCCTGCTGGGTATTGGGGATGCGGAGGCTATCACGCAAACAGAATCCTTTCGCAACTTTGCCAAAGTCGGCCCCCAGACTCTCATCCACCCGCCCACAGCAATGCTGCACAAAGACTACGCTGCGGTCATTGAACAAGCCCTTGCCACTGCCGCCTTCGCTGGCAAGCACCTTAACATCGCCATCGTCGGCCCCCTCTACGGTGGCTCCCTCCCCATTGCCCAATACCTCACCGACGCCTTTCGCCGTCTCGGCCATTGCGCAAAATACATCGACAACAGTACGGCCTGGCCCCTGTATCAGGACATCAATGGGTCCATAAAAGATGCCAATGCAGGTGAGCAGCTTTCCCAAATGTATACCAAGACCTTGTCGGAATGGACCTATGCACGGGTTGCTGAATTCGATCCGGAAATATGTATTGTCCTCGCCCAGGCCCCCGTTGATCAGACTTTCCCGCTGCGCCTGCTGAAGCGCGGCACAGTGACTGCTTTCTGGTATGTGGAAAATTGGCGTCACATGCCCTACTGGAAAGACATTGCCCCCTTCTACGATTACTTCTTTCACATACAGCCCGGCGAATTTGAAGAACAACTCGACGCCGCAGGCTGCATGAACCACGCTTACATACAAACTGCCTGCGACCCGGAAAAGCACTGTGCGGTAACACTGGAATCCGACGAAGAAAAGGAATTCACCTGCGACATTTCTTTCGCGGGTGCGGGCTACTACAATCGCCACAATATATTTAAAGGGCTCACCGACTACGCCTTCAAACTCTGGGGCGTAGAATGGGGCGACCGTTCCCTCTATCAGCTCGTCCAGGGTGGCGAACAACGTTTCGATGCGGAAAAGTTCATGAAGATCGTCTCCGGCACCCGGATCAACCTCAACCTGCATGCCAGCCAAAGCCATCCCGGCGTGGACCCCAAGTGCGATGCCATTAACCCCCGCGTGTTCGAGATCGCCGCAGCAGGTGCATTCCAGATCTGCGATCCCTGCATCGGCCTGGACGAACTCTTCGACTTTGAAACCGAACTCCCCGTCTATCGTAATCTCACCGAAATGCGTGCGCTCATCGATCATTACCTCGCCCATCCCCATGAAGCAGAAGCCTTGGCAACGCAGGCACAGAAACGCGTCCTCAAAGACCACACCTACGATAATAGGGCACAACAGATGCTCGACCT
>CALAXS010000037.1 GCA_937895305.1 uncultured bacterium | reverse complement strand
CTGCGTTCAATAAAAGGTCGAAGTGAATGTCCATCCAGTGCTTGCGCTGGAAGGCCGCACAAATCACTCAAAGTGGGATAAAGGTCAATCAACGATACCGGGTGCTTGCAGGTCTTGCCCTGACTCTCCGACTCCGGCACATGAATCATCAAGGGTACCCGCGTAGACTCGTCCCAGAGATGCCATTTCTGAATGCAATCCTTCTCACCAATGTGGTACCCATGATCAGAAGTGAGAACCACAATGGTGTTGTCTGCATGCGGACTGGCCTCCAGCGCATCCAACACCTTGCCCACCTGCGCATCTACAAAAGACACACAAGCCAGGTAGGCCTGTACCCATTTTTTCCAGCCTTCCTCGCCCCCTGCCTTGGTCACCGCTTCAAATTTTTGGTAGCCCCACTGCCAGCGTTCACGCAGTATGGTCGCACAGTCCAGCAAGTCACCTTCTTTGTAGGGTGGCAATTCGATGCTGTCCAGTGGGTAGCGATCATAAAATTCTTTGGGGGCATAGAGTGGTGTATGGGGTCGAACAAAACCTACTCCCAGATAAAAGGGTTTGTCGTGGTCCTCCTCAAGCACATCGATAGCCCACTGCGCCGAGACCTCGTCAGGCATAGGATCACGGTCCCGCGCATTCTCATACCGGAATTGACTATGGTCTACATTGAACCAGCCCTTGGCGCCAGGCCAACCTTCTTCTTCGTTGGATTTCCAAACAGGTACATCGGACAGCGGCCCATAATTTGTATCCCGATGCATCTGTACGGGCATGTGCTTTATCCAGGCATCATATTCGTTGGGGTGTGGTTCGTTATAAACCCCACCTTTACCCCGCCAGGGCCACGGTCCGTAATCCGGGTCAATGCCATAGCGTCTATAGAAATCACCGCCAGCACCCTCATGTAATTGCTTACCTGTGCCATAGCTGTTGTAGCCGTTGTTCCTGAAATGCAAGGGCATGGGAATCTTATCCTGCAAGGCAGGTACCTTGTTCCAACGTGCAAATCCATAATCGTCAATCGTCTGTGGGTACAGCCCTGAAAACAGACACTTGCGTGACGCGCCACAGACCGGGACTACCGCATGGGCATTGTCGAAATTCAGACTGCGCTTACGAAATCGGTCTATGTTAGGTGTCAACGCCTTGGGATGTCCTGGTGGATGCAATGCCCAGTCATTGAGATCATCACAGATAAGAAAAAGCACGTTGGGTGGATTCTTTGCAGCATGGACAACACCGCTACTTACTGCACCCAGCGTGGCTGCGCCACAGCTCTTCAGGAAATCCCGACGTTTCAAGAGCCTTCACCTACGATACGACCTTCCACATCTTTCGCGAGAAGATCCAGCCGACCTTGTGCATATTCACTCGCCTCCCAGCCACTGCCCTCAGTCTTGGGGCATTCCGGCGTATTCACCTTGGGCAGCCACTTCCGGTGTTCCGCCATGAGGTCGTCGTATTTAGGCTGACCCGCTAGATTATGCCACTCGTTCGGGTCATGCTTGTGGTCGTAGAATTCCTCGCTGCCATCGTTATAACGGATATAGCGATACCGCTCCGAGCGCAAGCCATGGTTATTCTGTCCAAAAGTCGTCAAGGAGGGCCGTTCCCAATCACGCTTCGGTTTTTCCAGCAACGGTACCAGACTCTGACCCTCCAGACGCGAATTTTCTGGCAAGTCACACAAGTCCACCAGGGTGTTGTAAATATCCATGAGGTTGGTCGGCTTGTCGCAACGCTGGTGTTTATCCAGGCCCGGCGCGGAAATCATCATAGGCACCTTGGTCGAACGGTCCCACAGCGAACGCTTGGCCCAATACTGCTTCTCGCCCATGTGAAATCCGTGGTCACTGAAAAATACAATCACCGTATTGTCCGCATCGCCCCGCGCCTCCACCGCATCCAGGACCTTACCCAACAAATGATCGACAAAAGTAATACACGCCAGATATGCCTGTACCGCGTGCTTCCACTCACCATGATCCACAATCCAGCTATGCGGCGGTGGCGTAACCCCGTATGTCAGGTCGCGTCCGTACTTCGGCACATCCTCCCGGTCCTTTGCCAGTACATCCGGCAGGATAATATCCTTTAACGGATACATATCAAACCACTTCTGCGGCACATAGAGCGGCACATGGGGACGACTATAGCCCAGTGCAAGGAACCAGGGTTTATCAAAATCACGTTCCAACTGCTTTAACGCCCATTCATTACACTGATAATCCGGCATCTGGTCATCGCGCTCAGGATAGGCACCCCAGTCCCACAGGGGATGTCCCATAGGATAAGAGATTTTTTCCTCCGGTCGCGGTCCGGCACTCCCCTGTGGCCCGAACTCATCAAAGTAGGGTTTATGAGGCGAACCCCCATGAAAAATCTTGCCCGTGCCCAGGGTGTGATACCCGTTCTCTGCGAAATACTGAGGCAAGGTCGTCGCGCCCTTATAGGCTTCCACCTCCTCAAAATTGGGACTCAAGAAATAATGGCCTGTCGTAGACGGGCGCAGCCCGGTCAACATGGCGGGACGCGCTGGATTACAGATAGGCGCCGGACAATGGGCATTATGAAAGACCGTGCTCCGCTTCGACAAACGATCCATGTTCGGCGTCTTCACCTGCGGGTGCCCGCCGAAGCAACCAATCCAGTCGTTCAGGTCATCCACTGCAATCATGAGCACATTGGGTTGCTTTATTGCAGCACCTGCGCCCTCAAGCCCACCCAGTGCTGCCGTAGCCGCTGCTGCACCAGCCGTCTTTAAAAAAGTACGTCGTTTCATTGTTATTCCTTTTTCTCGTTCCCTATCGTCTACCGTGCTACGGCCTTTTCCCTCATTCCCA
>CALAXS010000036.1 GCA_937895305.1 uncultured bacterium | reverse complement strand
GAAGGAGAACATGAGCACGAAGGAGAACATGAGCACGAAGGAGAACATGAGCACGAAGGAGAACATGAGCACGGAAGGAGAACATGAGGGCGAAGACGAAGGTGAGTGGGAAGGTGAGGAGGAGTGTGATGAAGCTGGACTCCGCGGCATAATCGATGACTTCGGCTTTGAGGTCGAAGGTGAACTTACCTTCAAGCTGGTCGATGGCGATGACCGTTACCTGATCTATTATGAAGGAGCGGATATTGAATGGGATGATAAAGATGGCAGACCGGAACTTGCTGATGGCATGCTGGTTGAACTCGAAGGTTGCTGGATAAGCGATATAGCCGTGGAAGCGGATGAAATCTATATCATCGATGATAATTCCCCGGAAGAAGCCCGTCTTCGTGGTACGGTAGATGATATGGGCATCGTGTGGGAAGGTAAAAATGGTTTCCGACTCCAAACTGAAGAAGGTCGTCCATTAATCATTTATGACTATGCAGAATTCTGCTGGCATGAAGAGGACCACGACAAAATCAATGTCGAAGGTGAGGATGAAGGTGAATGGGAGGGCGAGGACGAAGGCGAATGGGAAGGCGAAGGCGAGTTTGAAGGTGAAAGCGAAGGCCCCTCCGCAGAGGATCTCTATGATGGACAACGCGTGAAAGTCGAAGGCATCTGGTATGCGGACGGCGTAGTGAAAGCCTTCAAAATTTACCTCATTGTCGAATCTGGCGAAGGCGAGGGCGAGGGAGAAGGTGTCGTCGAAGGTGAGGATGAAGGTGAATGGGAGGGCGAGGAAGCGATCTAATCGCCCTTCCAGAGATGATCCCGATGCGCGCTCCTCATTGAGGGGCGCGTTTCGTGTTAGTAGAAGAACAACACATTGCCCAATACGACCAACACCACCACACTCCAGTCTTGCAGGGTCCATCGGTCACTACGTCGGCTCAAGCGCAGGTAACGGAGTAATGCCCCGGTAGGACAACAGTACTGACAATAGGCCATGGGCACAAACAAAGAAGCGACCAGGCCAACAACCGCAATAACGATGGTCGCGCCGCCTGCCACCTGAAAGACCCAGGCATCAAAGGGTTCCAGATCCACAAGGCTGAAAGATGTGCTTGTCATGGCCAGGATGCTACAGACCATAAGCAGTATCCAGGGCAAGGCACGAAGAACACGGGATAAGGGCGCAGGTAGTTTCAGGGTAAAAGGCAAAGCCTTACGCAGCACCTGCTGTGCTGCACCGTGGGGACAGATATGACTGCAATAGATATTGCGTCGGGTCGTAATAGGCAGTAGCAATGCCGCTGCACTCAGTACAAATAATCCTGTTGCGGTACGCCACGGAATTCCATTGCGCACCCACCCCACCAGCTGCGCCTGGGACAGCAGGTCACCATTAATAAGTCCCAGGTAGCCGATGAGGATTATGGGGAAGGCAATACGCACGAGTCGCTTGGTGCGAAGGCGGGTAAAGCCAATAAGGCATCCCAGCAACACGACGACTATGGTTCCAATGGCATCTCCATCAAGCAATTGCTTCCGTGCTGCGACCGCTTTCATTTTTTCGGTGTGCACATAGGCCCGGGCTGCCAGTTTCATCCCCTCGGCTACGCCCATGCTGGTCATGGTCGCCCCCGACACCCCCTCGACTTTCCCTTGCTCCAAATCCATGATGGCCAGTTCGTCCATGGTCAACCCATTAAAAAGGGTCCGGAAATATTCATCGTCGCGCACATAGTCCACATAGGGTTCGTTATCATAGCTCTGGTCCGGAATAATGCCTATGACGCGCATATCCCTATCCAATGCAATCAGGGTATCGGTCGGTCCCTGATAACCCCGCACGGTATCGGCCACAGGGGAAGTGCGAAATACTTGGGCAATGACTCCTCCAATGTTTTCGCACTCCCAGAGCGCGGGCGAGCCTGATTTCGTTGGAGAAACAAATCCGCAATCCGGAACCAGACGTCGGACCCGATCTATCTCAAGCCAGTCGTTAAAAAGAACCGAAGCCTTTCGGCCCCCAGCGCGTTGCATCACTGATTTCGTTATGGCCAGACTGGTCAGGGTCGCGCCGGAAACACCGTCCAGCGGCAGGTCATAGGCCAGCTCTTCCCAGGTTTTCCCGACAAAATTCGCAAAGAACGCTTCGTCCTCTTCCACCGCCGCCACGTGAGCGGGTGTGTCCGCACTGGAGAGGATACCAATGCCCAGGGAACGGTCGTTGTTGTCAAAAGCGATGAGTACGTTGGTGGGACCGGAAAAGCCGACAACGTCACGGGCACCAAGCACCACGTATCCAATAGGCTCTTCATCAACATCTATTACAGTTTTGGAATCGTACCCACGCGGATTATCTTCCAGGTGTTGAATATCGGGAAAGAAGGGCATCGCATCATGGGCAGCCAATGAACGCGTTGAATAATGTTCGCTTTCAGAGCGCAAGTCAAAATAGTGCAGGCTAATAAGAGACACGACCCACAACAGAAGAAACATACGAAAGGCATGTATGATTCGGGGCCGTCCAGGCTTTTTTTGTTTTCGTGTCATTGCGAGAAAAACTATACCCTTTTGTCATTCCCGCGAAGGCGGGAATCTCCGCGTAAACACTCCTATCCCAAGTTGGGACTACAGTTGTAGTATTTCGTCAAATGCGTCCGCATTCCCAAGCAGGAGCTTGGGAACGAGTTTCGAACCTCTTTTCCCACTTTGGTCATCTCTTCTTACGGATTATCTGCACCGCATCACCGTGTACGGTACCTTTTGCACCATCACTGCCGATTTCAATCACCAACGCATCCCCTGCCTTTGACTTGGTTTTACCCACTTGAATAAATCCGTTCTTCATTGGTGCGGCCTTCTGCATGTTCACACGGTATTCCTGCGTGCCCATAGCATCTACTATCCTGACGGGTACTGCGGTGCCCCGGTTTTCATGGGGTTGGTAGGCCACCCGGATATAGTAGGTTCCATCTTCGGGCACCGTATATTTAAACCGCATTTTGGCACCCGAATCACCACCTGCGTAATGGTAGCCTCTGCCTACATAGCCTGCAAGCCCTGTGCCTTGGGTCCACTTACCGATACGTTCCGCATCCTGGTCATCTATCACATGGCCTTCCAGTTTGGAAGGCTCCAGACCGGTCGGTGGTCCGGTACTACTGGCGAGTTCCATGGCATCATCAGGAATCATGATAACACCCTCCACCGCCAGTCGACGTGCTTTGCCGGGCAACTTCAGTAACGCATCCATCTCTGACCAGTAATCCGGATAAATATCCCCTGGATCTACATTTTTCTCGACACAGATACTGACCGCACGACCCACAACCTCGCCCATCATGCCACAGGTCTGCATGACCCTGACCGTACCCAGGGCCTGGTGGGTCACACTGATGTTACGGCCCGCCATAAACAGGTTCTCTACATTTCGTGAGTAAAAGCAGCGATAAGGCAAAGGATAGCCATAGGCCGGGTCCACGCGACGATCATGAACCGCATAGGAAATAAACGGGTTCTCCGGGTATTTTTTGGTGTACTGTTCCTTGGGATAGTGCAGATCGATGGACCAGGTACTGGGCACACAGCCATCAGGAAATTCCCGCTTGGCAACCAAATCTTCCTGCGTTAAAATCACATCGCCCATGAGGCGACGTGATTCGCGGGGGCCACCGATATAGGCGATCCAACTCAGTTGCGCATTCTTGTGCTTACTTGCGCCTTCTTTGTTTTTCATGGCGTTAAAGGAGCCATAGACCGCACGCAGATTCCAGTCACGAATCCCCTCGGCATCATCGATGGGATTAATGTCGAAGCCACTTTCCCAGAACCATTCGCCATGAAAATTACGGGGATAGGGAAAGTCGTCCATTTCCAGGTTCAGTGCCCAGGGCACATCCGGATAGGGCACTTCATCTTCGATCTCTTCCCAACGCCACATGTTGCTCATGCCCATGCGACCTTTTTCCGACATATCCCAGTCCGCCCCGGCAATCACACCAATGGTGCCGTGGCCTGTGCAATCGGCAAAAAATTTACCCGTGAATCGTAGTTCTGCACTGGTTCGGGTATCGAAGGTATAGACCGCAGTAATCCGATCCCCCTCTTTCTCTACCTTGAATGCATGGTTGTGAAGGAACAAATCGATGTTTGGTTCGGCTTCAACAATTTCCAGTTTCTTGGCATCCTCGAATTCTTCGTAGGTGCCTGGCGATTTCGTTGCACTGTCCGCCAGTTCCGCAATAATTTCGCCCACACGCGGGTAGATACCCCGGCGGATATTCCCCTTGGCCCAGACCCGTACTTCGCTGGAACCATTGCCCCCCAATACGCCCCGGTTCTGTATTAATGCAACCTTGCAGCCCATACGGGCGGCTGATATGGCCGCACCCAAACCTGAATAACCGCCACCGATGACCACCAGATCATAAACCCCTTTTTCCACAGGCTCCTCTGGGAGTCCCAGGAGTTCCCGGCGATACGACGGCAGGATTTCAGTTTCATTGGGCGGGGCCGCTTCTTCTTTCGTAAAGAGGATAGCGTCACAACGTCCATCGAATCCGGTAAGGTCATGCAAGGATAAAGTCACTTTTTCCGTATCGACCTGAACCGTACCACCATCGTGCCAATGCCAGTCTGCGCCTTGGGTACCAAAGGTTTCTTCCAGGGCTGTACCATTCACTATAAGCTGAAACCGACCGGGTTGGCCCGGTGCTTCCCAACGTGCGACCCAATCCTTCGTGCGCACATAAACCTGATAAGTCCCTGTTTCCGGGAATGTGACTTCCGTGGTGGCATCTTCAACGGAACGACCCAGACCATGGGCCAGCAAATAAGGCGACCCCATAGTATCGATAAACTGGGTATCCAGTTTCCAGCCACCATGAGATGAAAAGCTTTCCGCTTCTACCAGGACGGTCTGGGCAATTCCTGCGGTAGAAAACAAAAGTATAAAGAGGAACATTGTACGCTGGATATTATTATTCACTGTAAACCATTTCATGTTATTCCCGTTCTCCCTTTGAAGCACCGTCTTCTTTGCGGCGCTCTTCCAGTCGCTGCTTATGCTCTGCCAAATCATGTTCTTCTTTAAGACTTTGATCAAGCTCCAGTATGGCAGCACGATTCCCATAGATAATCAGCCCATCATGCTTCCGGAAATAGGTTACGCCTATGGGCGTACCGACAAAATTCTTGTCCGCACGGCGAATACCCAATACATTCACCCCCATATCACTCAACCGGGCTTCGCCCAGTGTCAGTCCGATGAGCCAGCATTCTTCACCCAGATTCACCTTCGTCACCGAATACCCTTCGCTCAACTGTAGCAAGCTCGTATAGTCATGAACATCCATACTGCTAAAATTTATCAACATCCATCGAATCAGGCGAAACAATTGATCATCCACCCATTTACTGGCAGCAATCAACCACAGTAACACCATACCACCAATCAACCATGCGACTTTTCCAGCAAATACCAACCAGCCCTTGTCCACACTCCCCGTGAATGAGCCTACACCCACAGCAATCATACTGACAAAACCCACATTACCAGAAAGCATCAACAGGGAGATGATACGTCTGCGAACCGGGTGGTTAACCACAGACTCTGCTTCAGATGTGGTGAATCCCACTGTACTGAATGCACTCCGGGCCTGAAACCGCGCCATTTCACGTGACATACCCGTCATGGTCAATGCCGTCGATGCGATACGGTTCACCAGCAAGGTTATCGAAAGAATCACTAATAAGGTCAATACCCCGGTCATAGCTA
>CALAXS010000035.1 GCA_937895305.1 uncultured bacterium | reverse complement strand
CGGCGAAAACGTTTTGGCAACACCAGTGCCATAACAATGAAAGCTACACCGATTGCTATGGCCACTACCGGACTCCACGACGTATCAATGAGCGCATTCGAAGAACCTGTCTGTACCAGACTGGTCTTGCCACCAAACAACTCCTCCAGCCACCAGGTGCCTTTCAATAGGTGATACCGAATGGTAAAGATTCCTGCACCCACCAGACCACCCAGGATAAAAAACACGCCATCCATACGCCCTGCGCCCGCAGCAACAATACCTGTTCCGGGGCAATAGCCACTCAGCGCCCAGCCCAGTCCGAGCAGCGCACCACCGGGGAGTACTCCCCAATACATGGCCTTGATACTTACGTGGTCCATGCCCACCAACCCCAACATGACCGCACCGAAAAACAAGGCGGATGCAATGCCGATAGCCGATAAGATAGCCTTCGCTAAATGCAGGTCCGTCAGGTTCAGCATACCGATAATTTTGTCCGGGTCCGCTGCGCCCACCCGTTGCAATACAAATCCAAAGGCTGTTCCTAAAATAATCGCGTAAATGAGTTCCATGATTCCCGCCTCCCTAGCGCTTGTACAGCACGATGGCTGTTGGTACGGCAACCACGAAGGCCGCCAACGCAAACAGATACCCACTCACCGCCGTCTGGATCATGCCACTCATCATGTGTCCACTCGTGCACCCTCCTGCCAAACGTGCACCCGTCAAGACCAGCACGCCTCCCACAAAGGCCAACACCATCCGCATGCCCTTGCCACCACCAAAGCGCATCTGATGCCATATGGGGACCTGCTGCACATTCAGGTAAGGGTTGTTCCGTTGCGTCAGCGCGCCCAGAAAACCACCCACCAACATGCACACCACAAAAATAAAACTGTAGTTCATGGGCTTCGCAACGGACTTGGCATACTTCCCGCCCGATTTGGCCAGGTACGCATTCGGACTGTTATACCCCGTCTCGCTATTCTCATCCTCCACCACCAGTCCCGGGCTAAACAGCGTCGCACACACTCCATCCAGAATGACAAATTGCGTCGATACCCCGATAGGCTTGACCAACACCAGCGCGAATAAAAAACACAGGCCCAGCGCCAGGCCACTTTTACCCCATGACCAATACATAACGAAAAACTCCTTCAAGGATTACAAAGAAACCAGTACCAGATACCCCGATGAAACAACAACCCCAAACGCCTACTACTATACTTGAGCCCAAACTGGGCGGTCAATTGCCTACAATACCCCAGGCGTTCCTAAGCGCAATCTGAGAATGCAGGTGTCGGAGGGATGCCCCGGAAGTGGACATTGTCTCCTCTTTCAGGATGTAAATACTACTAACAATGAAGCATTAGTCAATAGTAGCACTATAAATAGTATATCTATTATCTTGACAGATTACCCCTTCCAGTCTATGCTGACACTTGCCACTTGAAGAAGGGTAGGGTCCGGAAGCATTGCACTTCTGGGGGTGGGTAGTCCCCTTTGACCCATAGCTGTATGGAGGATACTAGACAAATGCAAGTGGAAACGATCGAAGCGGCAAAAGGCAAAGTGAAATGGTTCAGCGATCAAAAAGGGTACGGCTTCATCGCACGCGATGAAGCGGACGATGTGTTCGTGCATCACTCTGCGATCCAGATGGAGGGCTTTCGTACACTGCGTCAGGGAGAAGACGTAGCCTACGATCTCAAGTCAACGGACAAAGGGGCACAGGCTCTCAATGTTCACAAGGTTGAAGAGTAGCCACGAAACGTACGCATGCCAAGGGCAAGTGCGTTGAAACCTGAACCCTGCGCGTGACACCATCAGGTTCATGTGCAGGAATCAGGTACACAAGTTTATTATCATCGTGACCCTCACGTGGACGCTAGGTCTGTGCGGGTTCACGTGGGCCGCGCCCTGGCAAAGCCACCTGCCCCCGGCTGCTGCACCGCAACGACTCCTCGTTGAATCTGCCACGGCACCCTGGGCCTCATTCAACATCAAGGCCCTTAAGAAAGCCAACATACACGGTGTCCTAGTCCAGGCATGCATCACACCAGCGCTGGCACTTGCGCCCGAATTCACAGAGAACCTCGCGAACCCGGCCTACATCCCGGCCCAACTGCGTGCACAACAAATTACCATTGCCAAGCTGCAAGCAGCGGGCATCACGCAAAATTTCCTTCACTTCCCCCTCACCGACGACCAGAACTGGTTTGCCCACCAGCCTGCCCAACGCACCGCAGAGTCGGCCTTGAAACAGTGGGCACACTTCACCCGGCGCGCTGGATTCCAGGGACTCGCCGTTGATGTCCACCCTGCCCTCATGCTCTTTGACCCGCGCTGGGACGGCTATACCGATGAACTTCGTCAGGAAGACCAGCTACCCGATAGAGCATACGACTTTGCCCAGATGCTTGTGCGCACCTTCCTCCGTGCCCACCCCGAAGGGCACCTCCAGTTTATGGTTCCCCCACTGGAACAGCACCCGCTCGCTCTCCAATACTTTCTACAGGGTGCGCTCCAGGCCCTGGGTGCTGCCCGGGGACCTACGTTACAGCTCCTCATTACACTACCTCCCGGCCAGAATCCCGATGACCTTTCGGACTGGTACGAGCACCAGCGCCACCTTCTCACGCTCCGGCACGGTTCAGATGCAAAATTGCAGCATCGCTTTAAATTGGGCCTTTATCTCGATCAGGTACATCAATCCGAAGAGCAAGCTATGGCACACCGCTGGATTGCCCAGGCGCTCGTCGACCATACGGTGCTGATGGCGCTGCCCCCGGAAACCCTGCCCCTGCCCGTACCCTGGGAAAATACCCTTCGCCTTGGTCAATGGGCAAGCCCCCTGGGGCAGGCACAAGTCTTTGCCACCGATAACAGGGTTGCACTCTTTCTGCCCAACGGCATTCAGGTACCTTACACCCTTGAGCCCCGCAATCAAGGCATCCCCCTGCAACAACCCGGTGATAAACATGCCCGATTCATAAAAGCAAAAAGTAAAAGCGTAGCCCTGCCCATGACCGCAGGCCCGGTCTATCTTCAGGATCTCTATTATCAGGAGTGGGGGGTGCCGGCCTCCTTCGCCTTTCATCTGGAGCGCCCCTTATCAGTTGCCAATCTCGACAATACGCTTATACTAAGCTATCGTGCCCCCCTTAGCATGGAAGGGCAACTCACCATTGAAATACCCAGTGAATTTGCGTTGGGTGCCAATACCACAGACTTGCACCTCCAGGCTGGTGAAACCCATACCTTTAAACGCAGGCTTCACGGGCGCGGTGTCCTCGGGACCGAGGCCCAATTCACCTTGCGCATTGACCAGCAAGATCTCAGTTACCAGCAAAGTTTCTCCATTCCTGTTGGTCCCCCCATACGTTGGGAAAGTTCTCACGAAGGGCCGCTCCATCTTCCCGTAGTGTATGCTTCGGTCGATACCCTGCCCGGTGAAGAACTACTTATTGCCGGGAATCGTGGCGAGCTAAGCTGTATCACCCTCGCAGGCGATTTTCTCTGGCGACGAACCTTCAACACCCACTGGATCACCGAACCTAAAGTGGGTACAGGTCCCGATGGCCGCGCGCGTATCGCCCTACCCACTCAATACAATCACGTCCTCCTCTTGAACGACGAAGGTGTCTTAATTCGCAACATTAACCTGCCTGCAGCTGCGCTACAGGTGCAATTCATCAACCCTGACAAAGGTCCACAGGATATTCTCTGTGTACTGGATGCTACCCATCGCCTGGCCAGTTACACCGCAGACGGACTCCTCCAGTGGGAAAACAATCTGGAAG
>CALAXS010000034.1 GCA_937895305.1 uncultured bacterium | reverse complement strand
TTGAATGCTCCACCTCAAGACTGCATTCTACCTGCGGCATTCCATCGCGCAATGTCACTTCACGAATAACCTGGGTCCCCTTCCACTCCTGAATGAAGCGCAACCGCTGAACACCAGGCGCGATGAGCGACTGGGCTACAATAGGACGGGTATCCATAACCTGCTTTGTGCCTGTGCTCCAGACTTCACGCCCACCATCTACATTGGCATTATCTTCTGGTAAATACACCACCTGATTCAGGGCACCCGGCGCCCATTCTGCATCTGTCTCTTTGTCACGCAGGCTGATAATATCCCCGGTCGCAGCATCCGCGATGAGGATATAGCTGTCATTTTCAATCTGTAAGTCCGTGCGCTGATCCGGACTAAGACGACCATCGCCCGGGGTGATGTAATACGTTGCATAGCCCATGGCAGGAACATCATCTGCTATAAATTCAAGGATGCGTTCCCCCCGTCTACGGCCTTCCCACAGAACCTGACTACGCACGGACTCCCCGGACAGGGTCTCCACATGCACCGGGGCGGCACCTTCCACCGGGACACGATAGACACTTGTGCGCTTCCGACCTGTTGGATTAAAAACGAGGACAGGCACCACACCCGCTGTATCCAGTGGTGCGCGACTCAGGGTATCGGCATGGGTGGCCATGTATGCGAGGCTGTTCTCCTGTACCAGACCCAGCACATGACTCAGTTCGCGCAGTCCTGCCAGAGCATCTGCATAATCTTCCATGGTATCCACATGGCTCAGATAAGCAGGCTGTGCCCAATACAGCAGGTTGCGTAAGGCAAAATCCATTTCGGCCTCTGGATATTCCGCCCCTTGAAGTGCCGCGAAAGTCGCTGCCATTTCCGTAGCAAGCATACGCGATTGCAATGTGCTGTGGGCCTGTTTCAAGTCCGGGTGCGTAAGAAGATCCCCCGGCCAGGTGGTGGTCATGACCTGACCCACATCCGGGATGGCAACCTGAAGCTCAGGTGCCAACTCTGATACATAGTCAAAAAAATCCGCAGCACCATCCCCTTCAATCAATATAGCGGGTAACGCCTGACTCATGGCCCCGGTCCGATCCTGCCAGAAGGGTTCAGGCGCATCGATTACATTTTGCATAACCATGAGATCCTTGGGGATGCCCATGATGGCGAGTTCGCTGCGTTGCTTCGCCAGAACATGCGTAAGTTCTGACTCCGTTGTGAGACCTGGCGCAGGCGCCTTGCGACGGTGCATCATGCGGGAACGATCCAGAGCACTATGGCGGAATAGCGGCGGCAGGCCCGTAGCCATTTGATTGCTCACAATACCACTGACCCCGGCACTGCGCAGAAGTTGCGGCGTCTGCGGTGCCATAGCCGGGGTATCCCAGGCAACATAGGCCGGGCGCAGATCACCCAGTTCCGCTTCAGCAGACAACACCCCCAGCGCAATGTTCCGGGCAATAAATTCACCACCCACCATGCGCTCGTCAATAGGCGCATACGCCGCACTCACCCCGACCTGACCCAGACTCACGCCATTGTTCAATACAAGACGATCTTCACCATGCTCATACAGATAAGGACGCCACCAATTCACCGTACCCAGGAAAGGGCCATATTTCGCTTCCTGGTTATAGAATTCCAGTTGACGGGAAAGGCTTTGATTGCGTGCGGCATAGCGCGCTATCTCGTTGGCCCCTTGGGCTGATTCAGGATAGATACCCGTAAGGAGATACATGGCCCCGTCTTTGTTATGGTCGGCCACCGTCATGGTATGTATGAAGGTTTTGGTCGTGTCCCCTTCTGTGAGATACACCGTAACCGCTACGGTCTCGCCCATGGCCCGGCCCAGGGTACTGACTGGGAGAATAATCTCTTTTTGGGTCTCAGGGGCAATGGGCGTTACCTGCTCGATGATAGGCTTGAGCATGTCTTCAATTTGTACCGCCACTGCAATCGGTTTCGACGGTTTCTTGAAAGGATTAAACAGACTGAGGGTCATATCCTGACGGATGTCCCGTTCCTGCCCCGTGAAATTTCCAGTCGGTATCAAGCGCGTGGTGTAATAGACCTCTTCAATGGGGGCCACCGGATGGATTTCCAGTGCAATTTCGAAGCCACTCTTCCCCTGCAATAGTGGACGATTCTTGAATACGCGGGTATTGAGTTCCCGCTCACTGATTCCCGCAGCATTCGCCAGTGCGTTATAGGATGCGCCGGGTACTTCCATGATTACCAGATTACGCCCTTCACGCAGGGCGACGATAACCTGTTGACGCCCCACCGCAGTTAAGGGGCCCTGAACCACATCACGGGCTGGCACACGATTAATCCAGAAGCGCACACCCAGCGGGGATTGAATATCCAGCATAACCAGCTGGCGTTTTTTGCTCGTGGTGAAAAATGCTGCGTAGGCCACACCTTCCTCGCTGCTGCTAAAGAAAGGGTTAAGGTCCAGCGTGGGATCCGAACTACCTGCCTGTTGCCACAGAGCAGCCCCGCCTTCGTAGTTAACAGCTATACGGTGCTGGGGCAAAACCTGATTTATCCCCCCGAGGGGTTCCATGTAATCCACTTGCCCCAGAGGGAGCTCTCCCAGTGAAACGGCATTGACAATACCCTCCGGTAAATCGGAGGGAAAGGGGCCGCAGGCGAACCAATGGGCGATATAGCCCCGCTCCAAAATAGCTTCTGCGTCTTCCTGCGCCAGTACAGGCTGCGCTGTGACGAGGCACAAACACAGGAGAAACCCTGTTCCAGTCAGGTATTTATTTCGGGGGATAGTTCTTGGCATAGACCTATTGTTGATACTCCAGCGACCAGAATCAAGCCTGCACTTAAAAACACCTTAAAACGGAAGAACCTGTTGGGCTGCTTTCGTGTCAGGATCGCTGTACCAACCCCGTATAGACTGAATTTGTACTGCGAAAAAAATGAGACACATAAGCGTGGTTAAGGTCACCACGGCCCGGGTCCAGCGTGGATGGGTCTGCATACGCCCACAGAGCGCAGCGAAAGCGAGGTTAACCAGCACGATGGGGATGAGCATTTCCAGGTCGAGTGCATGCCCGGACCCCTTGGTGATATCGGGCCACAGCGCCATCCAGAATATCGCCCCGGCAATAGCAAACCAGTAGCCCCGTGAGCGTAACTTTCTGCCCACACCCAAAACAATAAGCACCACAAAAAACAGGATTGCCACGCGATAACTGGTGGACGCATCAAGCGCATGCAGGGTTTCAGGCAGGTAGCCAATGGGGTAAAGAACCAGTACCAGCGGAAAAAGTACCCCGCGAACACCACCGGGATTCAACAAAACACCCCAATGCATGATAGCGGTAGCACCCACAAAGACAAAGGGCAGAACACGTATCCAGTATCGACGTTCAGGCGGGTTCACAATCCATTCGTAGAGCACGATTAGACCGGACAGGGGCAGCAACGCAGGGTAGGTCCACTGCAGGAACCAGATCAATGATAGCGAAAAAAGATAGGGTGCCGCCCTGCCAGTCTGGCAATGTTGCGCATAACAGGCCAGGCCCACCAACGTCATGAATACAGGTAGGAGCACGGTTCCACCAGTCAACGTGAGTACCGCTTCGTCCTTCAAAGGGTTGGCCATTAAAAGCACCGAGGCCAGAGAACCCAGCCACCAGACACTTTGCAAGGTTGTGCGCACAAACAGTAATGTGGTGATCATGCAGCCATACAGCAGGACCAGATTCACAGCATGGTAGGCCATGTAATGATTGTCAAAAGTGGCAACTTCCCACCGCAACAACAGGGCCGATGGCCAGGGCAGTTGCT
>CALAXS010000033.1 GCA_937895305.1 uncultured bacterium | reverse complement strand
TGCACTTAAATCATTGAAAATAAATGCCTTATATGCGTTAAACATTTGACGGATCTGGGCAGTAGTGCTAGAATGTAGCGAAGGTCGCGTGCAGGATGTCGAGGTTTTGCATGCGTTTTCGTGACAGGCCAATGTGGAGTAATTATGCTGGGCAGAAGAAAGACCAAAGACAAGATCGACGGTGCCACTACAGCACCCAATCCTGTCCCTGTAGCGAAAGCTAATGTCAGCCCCGCGCCTGTATCTGCTCAACCCCATAAATGTCTTGGTGAAATGCTAACGGAAGTGGGGTTGGTCACCCAGGAACAGCTTGACGAGGCCATTGGCATCCAGGACAAAGAAGGTGGTTTTCTTGGCCAGGTGCTGGTCCAATGTGGTTTTGTAACCCAGGAAGCGGTTGCTTCCTGCCTGGTGAAGCAATGCAAGATTCCCCATCTCAGTCTGCTGGACTATGAAATCAATTCAGACGTGCTTGAATTTATCCCCGAAGAGACCTGCAGGAAATACAACCTGCTGCCTATCGACAAGCTGGGTCGAATCCTCACCGTAGCCATGGTAGACCCCCTGGATATTGATGCCCTTACTGCAATACGTGCAGCCTGCCCTGAGTTACGCATAAAACCTATCCTGTGTAACTGGGCGCATTACGACATCGTATCGCAAAAAGTTTTTGGTGATAGTGACGAGAAGCACAACCAGAATTCTAATGTCACGGCAGAAAGTTTGGGGTTGGGCCGTTTAGGTATACCAGCTGCTGCACCCCGCCCCGCACCCGAAGCTGAATTGCCAACCGCTATACCTGACGCGCCAGAAGATGGCATAGAAGAAATCGTTACAGCACAGCAACCTGCAGCGGGTACCGATCCGTTCATCCCTGCCGCGCGAACCGCATCCGATATGCCCCAAGCAGTCCTGGATACCGAAGGTCTGGCCAACGCACTTCGGGATTCCATGCGTGAAGCACTTCAAGAGGTGGTTGCCACCTTTCAACCGGCACAGCCCCCCCTGGCACAGCCCCAGTTCACACCAGCGGATATGGCTGCGGCACTTCGCGATGCCCTTCAGGAATCTCTGGTGGCCATTACGAGTCAGGCTGAGGCCCGGATAACTCCCCCTGCACCTGCGGAAAATGCGATGGCACTAGGTGCTCCGGCAGCACCTGCGTTCACGCCAGAAGATATCGCCATCGCACTTCGCAACGCACTCCAGGAACCCCTTGAAGCTATAACCCATCAGGTACAGGCCCTGGCAACACCGACTCAGGTACAAGCCGTTCCGCAAGACAACCAGGCTGAAGCATTATCCGAGGCTATACGGAGCACCGTTCAGGAGATGTTGACGGCGAATCAGGCGGCCCAGACGGAGCAATCCCAGCAACTGAACAAGATCACAGAAGCGACCCTGCAATCCGTACAGCAGGCCACGACACTCATGCAATCCAAGGCGGAGGCGCGGGATGTAGAAGAAGAGGCCAAGGCGAAAGAAAAAGAGAAAGAAAATCGCCTTACGCCCTCAGTGTCTGAGTTCAGTGATGAGAAGCTGTCAGGCGGAGAAAGCAATGATGACACGATTCTGGCTTCACTGGCCAGTGACATGCCCACAGAGAAGAACGTATTTGAAAATTACATTACAGGGAGCAACAACGAATTTAGTTATAAGCTCTGTCAGGCAGTAGCTGCCAAGCCCGGTGGCGAATATAATCCCCTTTTCCTCTATGGCAATGTGGGCATCGGCAAGACCCACCTTCTCTGCGCCATGGGCAACGCAATCCGTACCTCTTTTCCTAATATGCGTGTAGGCTATGTCACGGCCAGTCGTTTCTCGGAACGTTTGAATGAGGCCCTGCGCAAGAATCTCGTTGATGTTTTTCGCGAAAGCTATTCTCACTGGGATGTGCTTATCCTTGATGATATCCAGTTTCTAAACCGACGGCCCGAGGCCCAGGAAGAATTCTTTCACATCTTCAACGTTCTCTATCAGGCTCAACGTCAAATTATCATCGCCAGTGACAAGGCCCCGGATCAACTGGGTTTGCTCGAAGAGCGGCTGGTATCCCGTTTTGCAAGTGGTGTCGTCGCTGAATTAAAATCCCCAGATTGGGATACGCGCATGAAAATTTTACACCAATGTGTTAGTCATAGCAGTGTGAACGTTCCCGATGAGGTTATGGCGCATATCGCCATGCGCGTTAAAAAAGACATACGCAAGATGACGGGTGCCTTACGAAAAATTGTAGCTTATGCCGAACTTGTGGGCAATGAAATTACGTGTGAAATGGCCGAAGAAATATTACACCATTTAGGTACAGAAGAAGCTGCATAACGGTATGCGCCTTATAGAGAGGATATTGTCACTGTGAGTTCTAAAATCGAACGCAAGCGGCTTCCAGACATGCTGCTGGAACAACAACTGGTCACACAGGACCAGCTTAATGAATGTATGGTCATCCAACGATCTACAGGCCACAGTCTACCCAGTCTGCTTGTTGCTCATGGGTATCTGGGCGAAGAGGATCTTGTGATCACCCTGAGTGAACAGCTTGGTATCCCACATATTCGCGTGGCCCACTACTCCATACCCAAGGAAGTGCTTTCCGAAGTGCCAGAGACCCTCGCCCGCCAATACCAGATGCTGCCCGTTTCTGTTACGGGTGATGTGCTGACCCTGGCCATGGCTGACCCACTCAACATCATGGCTCTCGATGATTTGCGCATGCTCACCAGCTACGACATTGAGCCTGTGGTTGCGGTAACGTCTGAATTGAAAGATGCCATCAACAAGCATTACGGTGGCGATAAAGCGGAGAACCTGTTTAACTCTCTTGTGGGCGATGGTGAAGATGCGGATCTGGAAGAACTGAAAGCGCAAGATGAAATCGAAGATGTCTCCAAGCTGGAAGTGGGCGCCGAAGATGAGCCCGTAAAAAAGCTCACCCGACTCATTCTTTTCAATGGTCTTGAGCGCGGCGCCAGTGACGTACACATCGAACCGTTCGAGAAAGAAGTGCGTATCCGCTATCGTGTTGATGGCAGTCTCGAAGTCGCCAAAGGCCCCCCCAAAAATTTACAGCACAATCTAGTGGCCCGTATTAAAATTCTGGCCGGGTGTCGTATTGACGAACATCGTCTTCCCCAGGATGGCCGTTTTCGAATCCGGTATCACGATCGTGAGATCGATTTTCGTGTGGCCTTCCTTCCCTGTAAATATGGAGAGAAAGTGGTGCTCCGTGTTTTGGACCAGGGCAGTCTCACCCTGGACATAGACAAACTTGGATTCGAGCCCCAACCCATCTCCTGTTTTAGCGAAGCCATTAAATTACCCCACGGCATGATATTGATGACGGGTCCCACGGGTAGTGGTAAGACCACCACCCTGTACAGTCTTCTCCATAAAATGAATGCAATTGATGTGAACATTGTTACGGTGGAAGACCCTATCGAATACGAAATTTTTGGTGTGAATCAGGTGCAGACACAATCGCGTATCGGCTTTACCTTTGCCGAAGCCCTGCGCCAGATTCTTCGTCAGGACCCCGACATCGTAATGGTGGGTGAAATCCGGGATCATGAAACCGCTGATGTGGCGGTGAAAGCGGCCCTTACGGGTCACCTTGTGTTGAGTACACTCCATACGAATGATGCAGCGGGTGTGTTTCCGCGCCTCACGGACATGGGTATTGAGCCCTTTCTGGTGCAATCCTCTGTAGCCCTGGCCGCAGCACAGCGTCTGCTTAAACGGGTCTGTAAAGAATGTCATGAACCGCTGAACGTGCCACAGGATGTCCTGGACAGGATTCAATACAAACCTTTTGAGTACATCGAACAGGCCAAGTTTGTTCGTGGACGCGGTTGCAGCAAGTGTAATGATACGGGCTATAAAGGCCGGGTCGCCGTCGTAGAAGTACTCATGGCCTGGCCTGAGTTACAGCCGTTGATTCTGGAACGGGCCACAGGTCATCAGCTGAAGAGTATGGCTATCCAATGCGGTATGCAATCCCTGCGCCAGAACTCGCTGGCTAAAGCCGCCAAGGGACTCACGACTATAGAACAGGCATTGGAGCATACCGGAACCGACTAAAAAACTGGCGGTGCGGGCTTCGGCCCTGAGCGCCAAATAGAGAGACACGAGACTAAACGTACCGTTGGCACCACGGGGATTTGCACGAAGCGAAGGACCAGACAAAATGGCAACACCAAGTATTCGAGAATTATTGACCAAGATGATCCAGGAAGGTGCCAGTGATCTTCATATCGTCGTTGGGGCACCGCCCATGATACGTGTCCACGGTGGCGTGGAACCTATCTCTGGTTATAACCGTCTCACAGCAGATCAGACCCAGGAAATCGTTTACTCGGTTATGAATGAAGACCAGGTATCCGAATTTGAATCCACCAAAGAATGCGATATGTCCTTTGGTATCGAAGGACTCAGCCGATTCCATCTCAATATTTATCGCGACCGGGGTTCGGTTGTGGGTGCATTCCGTGCCATCCCCTTCGAGATTCTTACCTTTGAACAACTGGGATTGCCGCGTATCATTGCGGATTTCGCTTATCGCCCCAATGGTCTCGTTCTGGTTTGTGGTCCTACCGGTTCCGGTAAATCCACTACACTCGCTGCGGTGATTGACAAGATTAACCAGGAACGCAACACCCACATCATCACCATCGAAGATCCCATCGAATACCTCCACAACCATAACCGCTCCGTTATCAACCAACGCGAAGTTCATTCCGATACCCAATCGTTCGCACAGGCTCTGAAACGTGTGTTGCGCCAGGACCCCGATGTAATTCTTATTGGTGAAATGCGTGATACCGAAACGATTCAGGCCGCCATTACCGTTGCTGAAACAGGTCACCTTGCATTTGCAACGCTCCATACCAACGACGCACTCCAGACCATGAACCGTATTATTGACGTGTTCCCCGCTGCACAGCAGGCCCAGGTACGCACCCAGCTGTCCTTTGTACTCGAAGCTGTGGTCGTGCAACAGCTCGTACCCCGTGCAGACGGTATGGGCCGTGCTATTGCTATGGAAATCATGATCCCCAACCCTGCTATACGGTCACTTATTCGTGCTGAAAAGCTGGAACAGATTCCCTCCATGATTGAAATCGGTAAAGGGGAAGGCATGATGACCATGAATCAATCTCTCTACCGCCTAATGCGACGTGGTGTAATCACTACGGACATGGCCTTTAAACGCAGTTCCAATCCTGAAGGTCTGCAGCATCTCGTGGAAAAGGGAATGTGAGCAAAACACCGCCCCCCAAAAAATCTTTTTTTGCGCCGCTCCAACCTACCTATGATGGCCCGGCAAGCTGGTTATGGTTTGTCGGTGCAGCCCGCTTTGTTATCCTCGTCGTTGTGTGTGGCGGCACCTTCCTGGATTTCCCCGAGCTCACCATCAACATCGTTATGCTCCTGCTTATCTATGGCGCGGCCACCATCAGCAGTAGCTGGTATTTCATCGTATTGCGTCGTGAAGGGTCCATCCCCGCCACACTGACCTGGACCCAGGTGCTGGTTGATTTCGGTGTAGTTTCTGCCACGATTTCCTACACAGGTGGTCAGGCCAGTTTTTTTACCTTCCTCCTCGTTATCGTCATCCTGGAAGCCGGGGTACTCATGGGCTTCGCCCAGGGCTTTATCTTTGCTTTACTGGCGACCTGTTTCATGCTTTACCAATCCATGGCCTGGCCCCCGCCTGAAAAGGATTTCTTTCTCCACTGGTATAACTTTCTCATCCAGAGTATTGCCTTTTTCTTCACCGCCTTCATAAGTGGCTACTGGAACCAGCGCATCAACCGCATGAAACGGTTTCAGCGTGAAATCCTCGATAACATGAATAGTGGTTTCCTCATTGCAGATGCCAAAGGCATCATCATCGCCATCAATAAAGCGGCCTGCCAGATTCTCGGGTTGGATGAAGAGAATGTTACCGGCCGTCACGTCGAAGGTATTATGCGCCCCAGCTCTGGAATGGAATGCCCCATTAGCACTGCGCTACGTCATGAAGAAGACTTCTCAAGCTATGAATTCCATGCACAGACCCACCACGATCAAAATACCTTACTTGGATTGACGACCAATCGTATCCACGATACCTACGGCCAGTTGACCGGTATCATCGCCACTTTCACTGATCTTACCGAGATGGCCCGTATGCGCCAGGAACTACAGCAGCAGGATCGTATGGCGGTGGTAGGCGAACTCTCCGCCGGGCTTGCCCACGAAATACGCAACCCCGTTGCGTCTATTCGGGGTGCCGCTGACGAAATGCGTAAGACCGACGATGCCGCCATGATTAAACGTCTCGGGAAAATTGCCATTCGTGAATCAGATCGACTTAACGAGATAGTCACCAGTTTTCTTGAATTTGCTCGTGACCCCAGTCGACCACGCAACATTGTGGACATACGGGGTATCGCAGGGGAAGTCTTCGATAGCCTCAAAGAAAAGTTTGCAGTAAATTCTTCATTAGCCTTGAAGATTGATTTGCCCGATAACCCTTGCCCAGTTTTGTGCGACCCAATCCAGATTCGGCAGGTCTTCATGAATCTCGGTCAAAATGCACTCGAAGCTATGGAGGCGGGTGGTACTTTGACCATAACGATGAAACATACGAGTGGCCCCATAGAGTGTACCTTTGAAGATGAGGGGCCTGGTATTCCACCCGATAAAATCGCCCGTATTTTCGAGCCTTTCTTTACCGAAAAAGCCCAGGGCGTCGGTATGGGCCTTGCAATATGTATGCGCCTGGTGAATGCCCATGATGGTACCATCCAGGCTGCATCCCGACTTCAAGGTGGCACCGTTATGACCGTTCGACTGCCTATTGCCCATGAGAAGGAATCCAAATCGTGAGTGCCCAAGCTTCTATACTTGTCGTTGACGACGAATTTTCCATGCGCGAACTGCTGGAGATTGTCCTGGAGAATGCTGGTTATATAGTGAGCACTGCAAACGGTGTCGACGCTGCTATCGAAACACTGGAAGGTACCCCCTTCGATGTCGTAATCACCGATTTGTTTATGGGCAATGATCGTGATGCGGGCATGAAACTCATCCAATGGCTACAGGAAAACAGTCCCCACATCCCTGTTATTATGATGACGGCCCACGGCTCTGTTGAGCTTGCTGTTGAG
>CALAXS010000032.1 GCA_937895305.1 uncultured bacterium | reverse complement strand
GGTAAAAATCCCCCTCCCCTTTGTGGCTTCGCACCTTTGCGCGAGGTTTTATCCCCTCCCACACAACTTGCAAGTATGCATAGTGTTCGGCATACTTAATGATTCAAACTCAACGGGAGAAGTTTCATGTTTAGCACAATCACCACCGCTCTTGCCCTGTGCCTCGGCGCAACCCTCTGCGACGGCCCAATCGAAACCGTGGCCGAGGGCTTTAAATTTACCGAAGGCCCCGTCTGGGTGGACGACCACTTAATCTTCAGCGATATTCCTGCCAACCGGATTTACACCGAAGACAAAGAAGTTTTCCGCGAACCCAGCAACCAGTCCAATGGCCTGACGCTGGATGCTGAAGGTCGCCTCATTGCTGCGGAACATAAAGCCCGCCGCATCAGCCGCACCGAAAAAGACGGTACCATCACCACCCTCGCTGATAACTGGGAAGGCAAAAAACTGCACAGCCCCAACGACGTTATTGTTCGTTCCGATGGCACTATCTACTTCACCGATCCCCCCTATGGTGGCAACCCCAAAGAGCTGGATTTCCAGGCTGTGTATAGCATCTCACCTGATGGCAAACTGAACAAGCTCGTCGACGACTTCATCAAACCCAACGGCCTCGCCCTCTCCCCCGACGAATCCATTCTTTATGTGGCCGATACCGAAGGCAAGCACATACGGGCCTTTGATGTGGCTAAAGATGGCAGTGTCAGTAAGGGTCGTGTCCACTGTGAATTACCCGGACCCGACGGCATCAAGGTGGATGTGGAAGGTCGCATCTGGGCCACCGCCAGTGATGGTGTTCGCGTCATCAATACTGACGGCACCCTCCTCGAAACCATAGAATTTCCACGCAACCCCGCGAACTGCTGTTTCGGTGGTAAAGACGGAAAAACACTCTATGTGACCGCGCGCCAGGGACTCTACAAGGTACGCACCAAAGTAGAGGGCATCCGTCCCGGAAAATAAGCACAACTATATTCGGGGGAACGTTGCATTATTTCATGCAAAAAGCCTACAATGCGTGGATTCCTGCGTATTTTTACGCAACCCCTTTGTTTTTTAACTTTCCTGAAGCAATCGTATGCTCAGGCATTATGGCGCGAAAGTAGCCCTTGAACCGGAGGAACACCCATGTTGATCGATTTCGGCGGCGTTAAAGAAAATGTCGTAACCCGGAAAGAATTTTCTCTTGCCAAAGCGCGCAAGGTACTGAAGAATGAAACCATCGCTGTAATCGGCTATGGTGTGCAGGGCCCTGCCCAGGCACTGAACATGCGCGACAATGGCTTCAACGTTATCGTTGGCCTGCGCAAAGAATCCAAAGCCTCCTGGGCACGCGCCAAGAAGGACGGCTGGGTAAAAGGCAAGGACCTCTTCACCACCGAAGAAGCTGCCGAACGTGGCACCATCATCCAGTACCTGGTCAGTGACGCTGCCCAGAAGTCCTATTGGAAGACCCTCAAGAAATCGCTGAACCCCGGTGATGCACTCTACTTTTCCCACGGTTTCTCCATAACCTATAAAGAACAGACCAAGGTTATCCCACCTAAAGACGTGGATGTTATCCTCGTTGCCCCTAAGGGTTCGGGGACTTCCGTACGTCGTAACTTCCTCGACGGCTCCGGCATCAACGCCTCCTATGCCGTATTCCAGGATGCTACGGGTAACGCTACCGACCGCTGCCTCGCCACGGGTATTGCCCTCGGTGCCGGCTACCTCTTTCCCACGACCTTCGAGAAGGAAGTGTACAGTGACCTTACCGGCGAACGCGGTATCCTCATGGGTGCCCTCGCGGGTGTCATGGAAGCCCAGTACGAAGTACTGCGCAAGAACGGTCACACCCCT
>CALAXS010000031.1 GCA_937895305.1 uncultured bacterium | reverse complement strand
GCTTTATCAGCGGTCACAGTGACTTTCATTTTTTGGGGCTTTAATTTTTCATGGGTCGCCCGGATTTCATAGTCACCCGGTTCCAGGCCCTTGATTTCAAACTTACCGTCTTCTGCGCTTACCGCAAAAAATGGATGGGCCATCACGGTGCAATAGGCGCGCATCCAGGGGTGAACATCGCAACGGAACTGGAACATTTCCTCGGGGAGTTCAAAGGTCATCTCAATCGATTTTTGGGTCTTGGGCATACCCTTGTTAAAGGGCGGATTCACCATGGGAAGACCGTTTACATTGTGTATGGTTCCATCCGGATTCTTGATTTCCAGCTTCTGGCCTGCGCGAATTCCAAAAACGCGGGGTGAATACTTGCACCCAGCCTGGGTCAATATAACCGATTCGGATGGAACGGGCCATTCCTTTTCGGGTAAACCCGAGACCACCTCAACAAATACATTCGCCATGGTATTGCCTTCGCCCAGCACCAGAACTTCGTTCAGGGTCGGCTCCGGCTCATTCACCGAATGACAAATGGGGTCGGCAGACATATCAATGGGTTTCATGATGGGGGCTTTACCCGCATATATGATTGTTCCGGTTATGCTGCCGGCAAAGGCAGTGCCTGCAATCACGAGTCCTAATGGGATTAGCCACATCATTTTATTCATCTTCATACCCACTACTCCTCAAAGTACAGAAACAACCTGATACCCGAAATTGTTCCTATATGGTGCTTTTTAAAATCAGGGAAGGGTATCAAACAGGGAAATTTCGTTCAAATTTAATGGATTTTCCATCGTGCCTACGCCTCTGCTAAACTGCATCAATCCAGTCCAGCATCAACCCAGGAAATACCCATGAAACATACCCCCTGCCTATTACTGGTTATCCTCGCGCTATTCATCATGCCCTTCGCAGGGGCAGCCCCCGCTGAGCATACGTTGGTTATCGTCATAGATGGACTGCGCCCGGATTATATTCAACCCGAGCTGATGCCTGCCCTACACAAACTCAAATCGACCGGGACCTATTTCAGTAATCATCACAGCGTTTTCCCCACGGTAACCCGCGTCAATTCCACTTCCATCTCTACGGGCTGCTATCCGGCCAAGCATGGTGTCATGGGCAATACGGTCTATTTCCCAGAAGTGGATCCCAAGCGGGGATTGAATACGGGCGACTATAAAAACCTGATTGCCATTGATGAAGCCACAGGTGGCAATCTGGTTACAGCAAAAACCACCGGTGAGTATCTCCAGGATGCAGGTAAAAAACTGGTAGCCGTGAGCTCGGGTTCTACAGGCTCAGCCTTTCTCCTCAACCATAAAATCAGTGGGGGTGCCCTATTGCAGAATGAAGTCACCCTGCCTGAATCGTTGACAGGAATGGTTGAGGACATTCTGGGTCCACCCGCTGAAGATGGCTATCCCAGTAAAGCAAAAGTATCCCGTTGCGCAGATGCCTACCTGAAAATCGCCATCGATAAGCTGGATGCGGACGTGGTCTACATGTGGCTCACAGACCCTGACCACACGGCCCACAGGTATGGTATCGGCCACCCCACCTCCAATGAATCGATCAAGCATGTGGACGACACCCTTCAGATCATTTTAAATGGCCTCAAAGTACGTGACATGCTCGATAGCACGAACATCATGATTACTGCTGACCATGGCTTCTCCACCTATGCCGGTACGGGCAATCCACTTTTCACGCTCCGTGACATCATCCGGGAACTCCGGCTCAACCCCAATGATGTGATCCAGGTGGGCACCGCTATATACCTTCAGGGCGAGGCAAAGCAACAGCAGTCGGCTTTTGCTGCGAAACTCCTCACTACCGATTGGGTAGGGGCCGTTTTCTCAGCGCCTGAATCACCCGGCAGTTCACGTGGATTATATCCCGGCACCCTGTCCACTGAGCTTATCCACTGGAATCATGATCGTTCAGGACAAATCCTTTTTTCCGCAGACTGGGACGATAGTGAAAACGAGTTTGGGTATAAAGGAGCGAGCTTGCTGAAAGCGGGTGGCGCTGGGCACGGCAGTTCCAGTGCCTGGGACATTCATATACCCCTCATCGCGCATGGTCCAGCATTTCAGTCGGGTGTCGTCATGAGCACCCCGTCCAGCAATGTGGACCTGGCCCCCACCGCCCTCCATCTCCAGGGACTCCCCTATCCCGAGACAATGGATGGCCGCATACTCAGTGAAGCCTTTACAGGAGCAGCACAGGTGGGCGAGAAGGCGATATCACAATCCACCTTCGGCGTAACCAGCAGCAACGATACAGGGGACCAGTATGTTGCCGTACTGGAACAAGCCGAGTACCATGGGCACGCCTATGTAAATCAGGTCAAGGCGACCCGAAAATAATCAGTTGCCCAGGTTGGTCCCCGAACATAGAGGCCCCATACTCATCGGGTAAATATATAAAACACAAAGGATTCCCGCCATGCAACGCATTAGTGTAACCCTCCTGCTACTCACCGCAGTGCTCTGCACCCCGGCCCTTGCGCTGGAAGGCGAACTCATTTTCCCGCTCCAGGAAAAGCATGTTCATGGCAGCAGCATAGTAGAATGCCCAAATGGTGATCTGCTCACCACCTGGTTCTATGGTTCGGGTGAACGTACGGCCAATGATGTGAAGATTCAGGGCGCACGCCTCAAGAAAGGCGATGCCGCATGGAGTCCAGTTTATGATTTTGCGGATACACCCGACCTCCCCGATTGTAATCCGGTGCTCTTTATTGACAATGATGAAAAACTGTGGCTTCTCTGGGTTGTGGTGCAGGGCAATCGGTGGGAGCAGAGCATCCTCAAGTATCGCACGAGCACGAATTATGAAGGTGAAGGCCCACCTGACTGGGACTGGCAGGACATCATTCTGCTCAAGCCCGGTGAAAAATTCGCCACAGCCATGGAGGCCGGTTTCGAGGCCCTTGGTTTTAGTGAAGAAATGTGGGCGGAATATGCCAAGCCTTATGACCAGCTTGTTATTGAAGCCTCCAAGGACCGTGTGAAACGTGACACGGGCTGGATGACCCGGTGTCGATTGGTGGTTTTACCGAATGGACGAATCCTGTTGCCGCTCTACTCCGATGGGTACAACACGTCGCTCATGGGCATCTCTGATGATGGTGGCAAGAGCTGGCAGGCCAGTAAACCCATCGTGGGTCTGGGTAACATTCAACCCACTGTCACGATAAAAAAAGATGGTGGGCTGGTAGCTTTCATGCGGGACAATGGTCGTGCGCCCAAGCGTATCATCCAGGCGACTTCCGAGGATGAGGGCATGACCTGGTCAGTGGGCAAAGACATGAAACTGCCCAACCCGGGTGCCAGTGTTGCTGCTGTAACGTTGAGTAATGGGCATTGGGTTATGGTCTATAACGACACGCAGATTGGGCGTCACAGTCTCGTCGCATCCATTACCAGGGACGAAGGAAAAACCTGGAAAGGAGAGCTGGTCCTTGATCGTGCAAAAGCCTATGAAGGCAACTTTGGTTATCCTTGCGTAGTGCAGGGCAAGGATGACACGCTCCATGTCACCTATTCCTACAAAAGCAGTAGCATCGGTCCAGGCGCTTCAATCAAGCATACAAGCTTCGATCCTGCTGAAATCAAATAATACCTAGACTACTTTCGGTGGTGATGCCGGGCCTGTACCCCGGGGTGTCACCACGGGCAATGCCCGGGGTAGTACTGAAAAGTGCATGGGCAATTCACCAGCCGGATCGCCATCTACCTGTAATAAAACAGATTCTTCACCCGCAGGTTCAAAGAGGATCTCTTTCCCTTTAACGTAGATGATATTGTCCCGGTCGACGAAGCCTGGAAACCAGATCAGCACTGCCATGCAGATGAGTCGCCATGGATTCAAATCGTGTACCAGGCATACATCCAGAAAACCATCATCCAGCTTGCTGCGTGGTGTGGCGGAGAAAATACCTGCAGAGTATTTGCAGTTCCCCACTATGGCATACTCTGCGGTTTCCGTAATCACACGCCCCGCTACAGTCACCCTGATCTTTGGGTAGGTATAGCCCAAGATGGTCTTGATCGCAGGAATCACCCAACGCCATACGCTCGATTTTTTCCCGCGCATGGTCTGAACCTGGTGGGTGATGGCTGCATCCAATCCGGCACCTGCGCCCAGCAGAAAACGCCGGCCATTGCGCGAACCAACATCCATAAAGCGAATCCGCTTATCCATAATCAGCTCGGCCAGTGCTTCCGGGTCCTTCGGCAATTGCAACTCACGGGCCACCACATTGGCCGATCCCATGGGTAAAATGGCGAGGGCGATTTGTTTATCTCCCAAGCCATTAATGACTTCATTGGCTGTGCCATCCCCGCCTACCGACACCACCACATCACATTCCAGGGTAGCAGCATGGGCTTCTGCGTCTCCGGCTTTTTCCGTGAGAAATAAATCCACAGACAGACCCCGCGCTATGAGTGCCTTCTCCATTGCTTCCGCACGGGCCTTGCCTTTTCCGCCACCCGCTACCGGGTTCGCTATGATAGAAATATTCTGCATGTTCTACTCCTGCTCTACATCAGACACTGCGGCTGGCGGGGGAATAATTTCGGTGGAGAAGGGGCCTGGCGCATTCCCACGGGGTCGAGTCCCATGGACCATTAGCCCCGGACGCCCACAACTTTGTCCACTCGTCTGCACATTATCAGGATCACGATACCCGCACCGCACCAGGCGACGGGGTTGGTCGGTTGAATTAATGTAACTACCGTGCACTGTGAGGATATTGAAACACACCACGTCCCCCCGCTTTGCGGGTACCGCTATGGTGTCTTCCAATCGATAGGTATGGGTGGGCAAGTGGGGCGAGCACTCCCCCGCCTCTGTCTCTGTGATATGGGGAAGGTACCCTGCTTTATGGGAGCCGGGCAGAAAACGTATTTCGCCATTTTCATGGCAGGTATCGTCCAGATGGACAAGCACATCTATATAACGCTCATCGGTGTGGGGATAAAAAGGGTAATCCTGGTGCATAGGGAAGGGATGTCCGGTGGAGGGCGGCTTAATGTGCAACGTTGTATGATGCAATTCCACGCTGGCGTTCAGCAGGATGCCCAATGCAGCACCGAGTTTGCGTGAGGTCACTGCGCGGCACCATGCAGCCGAATACAGATGAAGGTCATGCAAATGGGTCAGCTTCGACTGTTTTTCCGTCTCGCTATCCATGTACGCCTTGCGCCAGGGACCGTTCCAGCCCATATCGGTCTGTGCCCATGCTGTGAGCAACACCGCCAGGTCTGCATCCATAGCGTCCATTTCGGCATCCGTAAAGACCCCCGGAATGTGTAAATACCCCAGCTCGTTATACTTTTCAAGCTCAGCTGGCCCGATCATGGACAACCCCTTTCAATCCCCCATAACATTGCATGTACGCTCTGTATGTTGT
>CALAXS010000030.1 GCA_937895305.1 uncultured bacterium | reverse complement strand
ATTAATGGGAGACGAATTGGCCTCTATCACCATTTGCAACATTTATATGGTTCTGCTGGCGATTGGCTTTGTAGTTTCTGGTCTTAAAGAGATGCATATCGCACGACTGAATGCCGGACTGCTGACTATGGGTATATGGATTGTCGCGCGTTTCCTCGATCTCGACATGACCTTCCTCGCGCGGGGTATACTCTTCATTCTCCTTGGCATCTCTTTCCTGGGTGTTAATTTATTTCTCATACCCAGGATGCGCGAAGGGAGGCCATCATGAAAATTAGAATCCCGCTTCTCCTCATTGCCTTCACCGCTCAACTCCTCGTGCCTGCATGGACCATCTACGACCAGGAACAAATCCGTAGCCATGGACAGGAATTCCGATTCCGCGCTGAGCCTGTTGATCCCTACGATGCTTTTCGTGGACGCTATGTCCGTATCGGGTTTTCCGATAACACTGCACCCTACTACAACGAGAAAAAACCTGAACGGGACCAGTTGCTCTATGCTCATATTCAGACAGACGAAAATAATTTAAGTAGCATCAAGGAGGTTACTATAGGACCACCAGCTAACAATGCACCCTATTTACGAGTTAAGTACAATTGGCTTCAAAGAAAAGAAATGGGGAATATAATTTCGCCAGAGAATAAATCAGAAGAAGAATTCACCCCGTTGGCCCACTTCGCCTTTCCCATGAACCGTTTTTATATGGAAGAATCCATCGCGCCAGCAGCAGAAAAGGCCTATAGAGACGCCAGAAGAAATACGGGACATGAAACAACGGTAACCATACGTATCCTCAACGGTAAAGCAGTATTGACCGGGCTATATATTGATGATCAGCCCATCGCAGACTATGTGCGGAGTCTACCCCTAAACGCCCAATAACCTTGCGTCTCAAGAAATATCACCCATCATCCCCATACACCCCATACTGGAATTTCTTGAATTCAGGACGTGTACGATCCTGCACCATGATGGCCTCAATCTGTTTCGCTATTTCAGGATACTTATTCGCCACATTTTTCATCTCGCCCGGATCGGTATCCAGATCAAATAACGTCAATTGGGATTCCGGGTCCTTGATGATATTCTTCTTCAGCCCCTTCCACTTGTCCATGCGCACCGCCAACTGCCCACCATAGCCCTGAAAATCCCAGAACAGATGTTCATGCACATCTTGATATTGCGCCTTACCCAAAAGCGTGGGGGAGAGGCTAATACCATCATCACTCCCCTTAAATTCCGTTCCTGCAATTTCCGCCAAGGTCGCTGGCAAATCATAATGGGCACTCACATGGTCTGACTTCGTGCCCGGCGTAATCCGCCCCGGCCAACGCGCAATGAGTGGTACCCGAATACCCCCCTCATGCAAAGACCCTTTCAGCCCGCGTAATTCACCCACACTGTCAAAAAACGCATAGTCTACCTGGTCCTTCAAATAGGTGGTGCCATTATCCGAAGTAAAAATCACCAGCGTGTTTTCATCAATACCCGATTCCTTCAGCAGTGCGAACAACCGTCCCACCTGTTTATCCATGAACGTTATCATGGCTGCATAACACGCCTTTGGTGTCGGGTGCGGTTGATAGGATTTCCCTGTATACGGTGTCTCTTCCCACTCCCCAATATAGGCGTCTATTTCTTCCTGTGGCGCTTGCAACGCCAGATGCGGTATCACCGTCGGGTAATAAACAAAAAATGGCTCATCCTTGTGCTCCTTTACAAATCGGAGCATCTCATCCGCAATGCGCTGTGGCGCATAAGTTTCCCCGGTCACACCTCGATCATTTCCCACAAGAGGCACATTCTCCCTATCACTCACCAGATAGCGCGGATACAGATTATGCGCGTGTCGTTGACAGTTATACCCATAGAATCGGTCAAAGCCCTTATTCAATGGATCGCCCGTAGTCCCTACACCACCCAGACCCCACTTGCCAAAACACCCCGTGGCATAGCCCAGGCCCTTCATGGTTTCCGCAATGGTCTCCTCCTCTGCTGGGAGTGGTAACTGCCCACCAAATACATCCGGGTTCGGGTCCTTCACCTCATGATTGTTCCGCACGATGGCATGGCCACCATGCTTTCCCGTCATGAGATTACATCGCGACGGCGCACACACCGCCGACCCTGCATAAAACTGGATCAGGCGCATCCCCTCTTCCGCCATAGCGTCCAGATGGGGCGTCATAATCTTTTTCTGCCCAAAAGAACCCAGCTCCTTATATCCCAAATCATCCGCCATGATTAAAATGATATTCGGCTTATCAGTTGCTGCAGCGCTTTGTCCCTGTAAAAACCACGCAGCCGAAGATGCACCCACAGCCCCCATAAAATCGCGTCGATTCATCATAATGTTAACCCCACTCGTCTTGATAGAAAAATTGTAACTGTTAAGTACGCATCCAATTAACCCATACCTGGAACATAACTTGCAACAATTGCTTTTACATCATACGAATACTTACTCTAATGCTATGAAGTTGCTCAACCTATCCTGCACACTATTTGTCCTGACCACCGTCTGGTGTGTCAGCGGATATTTTGCGGGAGCAGTCCGGTTTAATGAGCATATCCGTCCCATACTTTCAGATGCCTGTTTCGCCTGTCATGGCCCCGATGCTGCACAACGCAAAAAGGGTCTACGTCTGGATACCAGAGCAGGCCTCCTCGGCAATACCCACGACGCCATTCCCCTGATTACACCCGGCAACGCAGAGGCCAGCGAAGTATTCCGCCGTATCACCCATCCCGATTTGGACGAGCGCATGCCCCCTGTATCAGTTCATTCCCCATTGAGTGAACACGAGATTGCGCTATTTAGAGAATGGATTCAAGACGGCGCTGTATGGGAAGGGCACTGGTCCTTTATACCACCCAAACGCCCAGAAGTTCCTAGAACCAGGAATACCCGCTGGGCACAAAATGAAATCGACACCTTTATCCTTCATGGATTGGAGACGGAAGGCTTGAAACCATCCCCCCAAGCGGGCAAGACCACTCTCATATGTCGGGCTACACTGGACCTCACTGGCATACCGCCTACACCTGATGAAGTTGCGGCTTTTCTGGCAGACAAATCAGATTCAGCCTATGAAAATCTCCTGGACCGATTATTCACTTCCGATCGCTATGGCGAGCACATGGCTTTGAACTGGCTCGAAATCTCCCGCTACGCGGATACAGATGGGTACCAGAATGATCGCTACCGCTATATGCATGTCTGGCGCGATTGGCTCATTGAGGCCATGAACAAGAACAAGCCCTACGACGAATTCGTCATCGAGCAACTCGCTGGCGACATGCTACCCAATGCGACCTTACGTCAGCAGATTGCCACAGGCTTCGGCCGGAACCACCGCATCAACTCAGAGAATGGGTCTATCCCTGAAGAATGGCGTATAGAAAATGTCATTGACCGCACCGAAACCTTCGGTACCATTTTTCTTGGACTCACCTTTAATTGCGCCCGTTGCCACGACCACAAGTTCGACCCCATTACCCAAAAAGAATACTACCAGCTCTTTGCGCATTTTAACCGCGTGCCCGAGTGGGGGGTAGGCCCCAACAACGGCAATAGCCCACCCTTCATCAAGGTACCCCAAAGCTGGCCCAATCTGAGTCCTGAGGAAGACCACTTCATTACACCCGACCCATACGAATTAAACAACAAGCAAGGCTTCATGAAACGGCCCCAGTCCGGTAGTCCCGAAACGGTCATGGTCATGCAGGAAATGGAAGAACCCCGCCCCACCTATCGCCTTAACCGGGGACGTTATGATGACCCCGACATCAGCGAAGCCCTGCACCCCGATGTACCCCAATCCCTTCTGGTACCCGGTGAAATCCCACCCGCGAATCGACTCGAACTCGCTCAGTGGCTTTTCAAACCGGACCATCCCCTAACCGCTCGCGTCACCGTGAATCGTATGTGGCAGCAGTTTTTCGGCGTAGGTCTCGTCACGACTACAGAAAATTTCGGTCTTCAAGGCGATTATCCCAGTCACCCCAAACTCCTTGACTGGCTCGCAACCGAATTTATCGACATGGACTGGGATCTTAAAGCCTTCCAGAAATCTATCCTCATGAGTGCCACCTACCGCCAATCCTCCAGTGTGAATCCCAAAGCCCTCTCCATGGACCCCGACAATAGGCTACTGGCCTATAGTCCACGCAATCGCCTATCAGCCCAACAACTCCGTGACCAGGCGTTATTTGTTAGCGGACTGATGGTTCATACCCTGGGCGGGCCATCGGTTAAGCCCTATATGCCCCCCGGTTTATGGGAAGCGGTGAGCAATGAAAAATATGATCAGGGAAAAGGGGACGATCTCTATCGCCGGAGTATGTACACCTATTGGAGACGGACCACGCCACCCCCCATGATGACCAACTTCAACGCGGCAAACCGTGAAATCTGTACCGTTCGCCTCCCCAAAACCAACTCACCGCTACATGCCCTGACGCTCATGAACAATGTGATTTTTATTGAATCCGCCCGTCACCTGGCAGAGCGCATGCTCGACGGTGCCCCGGATGTGGAATCACAAATTGTACTTGGCTTTCAACAGGTGCTCGCACGACTGCCCCATCGAAAAGAACGCAGCGCCCTGCTAAAAGCGTATGCCGACTTTTATACGCAATTAAAAAGTACACCGGAAAATACTGAGGCCCTCTTACAGACCGGGGAGTCTACAACGAACGCAAAATACGACCCGGTCCAACTCGCCAGTATGACCCTGGTCGCTTCGACTATACTGAACCTGGATGAAGCCATAATGCGGAATTAACATATATTCATGAAGAATAACAATCATATACCCCAAATCAACCGACGCGCTTTCCTGGGTAAAGCCAGCGCAGGCGTTGGGGCCATGGCGCTATCCACGCTGCTACAGCAAGGTGCCCAAGCAAAAGTCCCCGCACTTCAGGGCCTGCACCACAGTCCCAAAGCCCGTCGTATTATCTACCTCTTTCAATCCGGTGGCCCCGCCCAGATGGACCTCTTTGATTACAAACCTGCACTGAAAAATCGGCGTGGAGAAGCGGTACCTACTTCGGTCTATCCTGAAGAACGAAAGACTACTATGTCCTCGGGACAATCCGATTTTCCTGTTGCACCCAGTATCTATGACTTTAAACAATACGGTCAGTCCGGTACCTGGATGAGTGAGCTGCTACCCCATACCGCAAAAATAGCCGATGACATCTGTGTCATTAAGTCCATGTATACCGAAGCCATCAACCACGACCCGGCTATCACCTTTCTGCAAACCGGTTCCCAACTCCCCGGACGCCCCACCATGGGGGCCTGGCTCGCCTACGGCCTCGGTTCGGAAAATGAAAATCTCCCCGCCTTCGTCGCCATGAATTCCAGGGGCCGCGAAAATGTACAGCCCCTCTATGATCGACTCTGGGGCAGCGGT
>CALAXS010000029.1 GCA_937895305.1 uncultured bacterium | reverse complement strand
ACAGTTAATTTACCACAGTGGAGGCCTGGATATTCATTTTATGGCGATTTAATGCACAGTTAATGACATCTTAATGAGCTTTTAATGCTATTTTAATGTATTAAGCTGTGCTATACTGGGTAGTATGTTCAAGCCGAAATTCAATATTACGCCCGCAATTACGCAGGATCTCATGGCGATTGAGGCAGCACGGCAGGTGGTTATGGCACTACCCATGGATTTGACCATGCTACAGAGTCTATATGCGTCGGCGAAGTTGTGCTCTACCCATTATTCAACCAAGATTGAGGGAAACCGCCTTACTCAGGCAGAGGTGGTGAAGGTGCTGTCTGGTGAACGTTTTCCGGGTCGTGAGCGCGATGAAAGCGAAGTGCGCAATTATTACAGGGCCATGGATGAGGTAGAGCGACTTGCAAATAACACGGGTCCTGTTACAGAACACGATATCCGGCGTATTCATAGTCTGGCGTACGCGGGAGCACCTTCAGAAACACCTTATCGTGATGGCCAGAATGTGATTCGAGATGGCAACACAGGAAAAATTGTGTACATGCCGCCCGAGGCGAAGGATGTGCCCGGCCTGATGGCGTCCATGGTTGAATGGTTAAACGGTATGCTGCAAACAAATAATTTACCTGTTCCGCTTGTCAGTGCTTTAGCGCATTATCAGTTTGCAACTATCCATCCCTACTACGATGGTAATGGGCGTACTGCGCGGTTGGTGACGACCCTGATTCTGCACAAGTACGGATATGGCATGAAAGGGATTTATAGCCTGGAAGAGTATTACGCGCAAAATCTTACAGGGTATTATGGCGCACTTCAGGTGGGCGAATCGCACAATTACTACATGGGACGTGTGGATGCGGATGTAACCCCGTTTCTGGCCTATTTCTGCCGTGGCATGGCAACAGCTTTCGAGGCTGTTCGTGCGCAGGCCCGACAGGCCAGTGAGCGCAATGCAGTGGACGAAAGTAGTCTTCTCTTTTCGCTGGCTCCACGGGAGCGTCATTTGTTGACCCTGTTTCAACAGCAGGGAACAGCCACAACAGCAGACATTGCCAGACACCTGGGGTTAAGCTCTGGTTCTGTACGGGCACTGTGCCGAACGTGGGTCACAAGCGGGTTGTTTGCCTATCATGACCCATCGAAGAAAAATCGTTCTTATCGCATGGGCGAAGCCTACCGTGACCTCCATTGACTACTCGTGTTCCACACTTTCCTTGGGGTACTATGGCGGAAGTGAACACAGGAGAAGTATTTCGTGTCGGAAGCCCTTGAAAAAACGTTGCGCCAGGCGACGCAGTGTGACCTGCGTTTTGATGCGCACAACCGTCAGTTGTATGCGACGGATGCGTCGATTTATGAGTTGGTGCCCGTGGGCGTGGCCTTGCCGAAGTCGGCGGAGGAGGTACGGCAAGTCCTGGAAGTTGCTACTGCGGAGGGGATACCCGTTATCCCCCGTGGCGGGGGTACGGGGCTGGCCGGGGGTGCCATTGGTACGGGGCTGGTGCTGGACCTGGCGCGGTACAATCGGGAGATTACAGAATTTAATGCCGAGGCCATGACGGTGCGGGTGGGTACGGGGGTGGTGTTGGATCAATTAAACACCTTCCTCCAACCCCATGGGCTGTGTTTCGGGCCGGACGTGGCGACGAGTTCGCGGGCGACCTTTGGCGGGATGATTGGAAATAATTCGTCGGGCGCACGGGTCCCGGTCTATGGGACGACCATTGACCATGTACACAGCATTGATGTGATTCGCCCGGATGGGACGTTGACAACGCTGGCACCGGGGATGCCGCTGGACGTAGCGTTGCTGGGGGTGCAGGGACTGGTGCAGGCCCAGGCATCGCGGATTAAGGAGCGTTTTCACACGGGCATCATCAAGCGGTGGCCGGGTTATGGTGTGGACCGTTTTTTAAGGGACAACCTGAACATGGTGCGTCTCTTTGGCGGGAGCGAGGGCACGCTGGGTGCAGCATTTTCGGCAGAATTAAATTTATGCCCGCTGCCCAAAGAGAAAGGCATGGGCCTCCTCTTTTTTGATTCGGTTGCAGAGGCCATGCAAGCAACCGTAGAAATACTGGACCTGAAGCCATCGGCGATTGAGCATATCGATGATGTTCTCTTTGACCAGACGGCGGGGCAGCTACAGTTTGCCAAAGCGCGGAAGTTGTTACGTCTGGATGAAGACCCGTGCGTGTCTATTATCCTGGTGGAGTTTCTGGCGGATGTGGAGGAGAAGCTGGAATTATTGCGTCAGAAAAAGCTGGGGCTGCGCACGCATTTGTGTAGGGACGCGGGTGAGATGGCGGCGGTGATGAACATGCGCAAGGCGGGGCTGTCGTTGCTAACGGGGTGTAAGGGCGGTGCCAAACCAACCGCGGGGATTGAGGATGTGGCGGTACCGCCCGCGAAGTTGCCGGAATACGTGGCGGGGTTGCAGGGGCTGATGAAGCCGTTGGGGTTACATGGCTCGTTTTATGGGCATTGCGCTTCGGGCTTGCTCCATGTGCGGCCAGTAGTGGATTTGCATGATGCAGGAGACATCGCGAAGTTCCGTAGTCTGGCGGAGGGCGTATCGGCGTTGACGAAGCAGTTCAAGGGGTCGCTGGCAGCGGAGCATGGCGTGGGTATCGCACGCACGGAGTTTATGGAAGACCAGATGGGGCCGGAACTGTTGCAGTTGATGCGGGACATCAAGGCGCAGTTTGACCCGAAGGGGATTATGAATCCGGGCAAGATCTTCCCGGAGGGTGGGTATAAAATCGATACGCATCTTCGTTGGGGCCATGGGTATAAAATCGATATGCCTTTTGAGGCGAGTGTCGGCTTTGTGAAGAAGGACCATGATTTTGTAGGAAACCTGGAGCAGTGTAATGGCTGTGGCGGTTGTCGTAAGCCGACACCGACTATGTGTCCTACGTACCTGGCGACGGGCGAAAACTTGATGGCGACACAGGGTCGTGCGAATACGATTCGTGCGGTACTGGATGGGCGTTTGGATGGTGATGATCCGTTGGCGTCGGACGCGTTGATGGCGGCGTTGCAGAGTTGCCTGTCGTGCAAGGCGTGCAAGACGGAATGTCCGTCCAACGTGGATATGGCATTGATGAAGGCGCAGTTGCTCCACGCGAAATATAAAAAGCATGGCATGCCCTTGCATGTGAAGATGATGGGGCGGGTCGACCGACTGGGTGAAATGGCCAGTCTTATGCCGGGTCTGAGCAATGCGGTGTTGCAGTCGGCGCCCATGCGAATGGTTCTGAAGAGCATGCTGGGTATCAGCGGTGCACGACCCCTCCCCCGCTATGGCAACGAGCGTTTTGATGTGTGGTTTAAGAAACAGGTTCATACAGATAGTGCTACACAGGTGATGCTGTGGGATGATTGTTTTGTGCGGCATAATGAACCGGAGGTGGGTAAGGCGGCTGTGCGGGTGCTGGAGGCTATGGGGTGTTCAGTTTCCTTACCGGAGAATCGGGCGTGTTGTGGTCGCCCTGCGTTTAGTCTGGGTGATCTGGATACAGCGAAGGGGATGGCGGAGGAAAATGTTAAACGTTTTTCGGGCGGTAATGGGCCCATACTATTTTTGGAGCCGTCGTGTTATTCCATGGTGAAGGAGGACTACGCAGAACTGGGTGTAGAGGGTGCTGCGGGATTGGCAGAGCGGGCCATGCTCTTTGAAGACTTTGTGGCGGATGTGTTGGACGAGAATCCGGGTGCGCTTGAATTTAAAACGCAGTCGGGCACTTATGCGATTCATCGTCATTGTCATAGCAAGGCGTTGGTGAGTCGGAATGCGCAGGCGGAAATCCTGGCGCGGGTTCCTTGCCTGGATGTGCAAACACTGGACACGGGATGTTGCGGTATGGCAGGTGCCTTTGGTGCCATGGACGCAACCTATGATTTATCCATGCAGGTGGCGGAACATTTAAAGGAGCAGTTGTCGGTATTACCGAAAGATGCGGTGGTCATTGCGTCGGGCACAAGTTGTCGTCATCAGTTGGAACACGTGAGCGATAAGGATGGGGCGCATATTGCGGTGGTTTTAGCTGCTGTGCTGGAAAACAAAGGAAATTGAAAGTTTATAG
>CALAXS010000028.1 GCA_937895305.1 uncultured bacterium | reverse complement strand
ATGAAACCTGTCCAGGTGCTATTGTTTCAGTTTCATACGAAATAGATATAGACGAAGCACAATGTTCACGCTATGCTTAGACTTGGATTCTGAAAAGGGCGTAGAATAGCCTGTGTACGCAATCAGGAGTCAGGATTGACAGAAGTGCGGAAAGGTATTATGTACAGAGCAACCTTATATTATGATGAACGCTGCACCCTGTGTAAGCGCAGTGTGCTGTTGCTAAAGCGACTGGATTGGCGCAATGCCCTACAGCCCAAACCGCTTTCCATGGCCCCGGAGAATATTCGTCCACAATCCCATGAAGAGCGTGAGCTTATTCTGGAAGATAGTGCCGGGATATACCGTGCGTATGGGGTACACCGCCGACTTTGCGCGCGTGTCTTTCCCTTTGTTCTGGCCGCACCCATCATCTGGCTGGGTGCCATTACGGGTCTGGGTCCATTCATATATGGGGTTATTGCCCGGCATCGCATACGTGTGCTGGGGGCTTGTGAACCATGGATTTATGAGGAGAAATAGTTTAGCCCTGATCCCGATTAAGTTTCTGCTCATCACGAACGGATTTGTTCCACGTCTTGTAATGTTCGTGAAGTTGTTCCACAATTTCTGGGTGGGCAGCGGCCTGATTTTCCATTTCATTCGCGTGGGTGGTTATGTTCACCAGGAAGAGTTTGTCGTCTTCGCCTAGCTCGCCTTTATCGCTGGTGTCGATGGGATTGCCCAGCAACTTCCAGTCACCCTCGCGCACCGCCCACCGCAAACTGCCCGCATGACCACCTTCCCAGAAGAGGATCTCATGGGGCGTTTTGGCTCGGGCATCTTGAATGACCTGCGTAATGCTGCGTCCATCAAGGGCCAGGTCACGGGTGTCGATACCACAATATTCTGCCAGCGTGGGGAACCAGTCGCTACCATGCCCCATCTGATCACGTACCTCATTCTCGGGTATATGCCCCGGCCAGGAGATGACCGCCGGAACGCGGATGCCACCTTCAAAGAGACTGAACTTTGCACCGCGATAAGGGCCAGCAGAACCGCCGCCTAAGTGGGCGCGTTCTTCGTGGCTATGTCCATGATCGGACTGAAAAACCACAATGGTGTCTTCGCGCAGTCCCAATGCTTCCAGTTTGTCCAATAGCATGCCCAGTCGCTCATCCAGTGTAGACACGAATGCGTTGTAGAGGTTTCGGGGATAGGGTACCCCGGCATCGTTGTAGTGTTGCAACCACTTCGTATCGCCCTGGTAAGGGTAGTGGGGCACATTCATGGCGTAGTACATAAAGAAGGGCTTTTCTTTATTTTTCTCTATGAACTGTCCTGCTTCCTTCACCATGAGGTCCGGGAAAAATTCGCCGTCAGCGAATACTTCCTCGCCATTGCGATAGAGGTCGTGGCGGTTAGGGCCGTTCCAGTAAAAGAAATGGGAGTAATTGTCGATGCACCCGCCCATGTGTCCGAAGGAATGGTCAAAACCTTGACCATTGGGCATGGTTTCCGGCGTCGTGCCCAGATGCCATTTACCGATGTGGGCCGTTGCGTAGCCTGCACCAGAAAAGACTTCTGCGATGGTAGTTTGTTCCGTGGGTAGGCCCGGATGGCCCATGGTAGAACTCACATTGCCCGGCACACCCGAACGGATAGGATATTTTCCCGTGAGCAACCCGGCGCGCGAGGGGGAGCATACGGGGGCGGGGGCATAGAATTGGGTGAAGCGTACGCCAGTTGTGGAGAGTCTATCGATGTTGGGGGTTTGAATATCTTTAGTGCCATAACAACCTGCGTCTACTGTGCCCTGGTCATCGGTATAGACGATGATCACATTGGGTTGTCGTGCTGTAGCGGTGCCGGAAAGGGAAAGTAGGAGTACACAAAGAAAAGCCCAATAAGTAAAAGTCTTCAAGATGAGATTTCCTATCTATAGGTTAATTACTTCAGGGCAAGCGCGCCCGTTTTCCGAGGCAGAGCCTCGGAGTATGCATTCCCAAGCAGAGCTTGGGAATGAGAAAATCTGCCGGTATTAGTCCAGGCCACCCGCTTTGGCAATGACATCTGCCAGAGTCACAGGCACGCCACCCTGGCGTTTACTTTCATCGGCTGCTTCCATGAAGGCGAAGATTTCCATGGTCTCTTCGGGTGGAATGGGCACGACACCCGTCTGGAAGAATTTTACAATTTCACCCACCAGATTCGCGTAGTTACCGCCCCCCTGTTGCTCTGCCACGGCTTTGGTACCGAAGATGGTTACTTTGTGGGGTGTCTGCTGGTTACGGAGTCCGCGGAAGGTGCCCACACGGCCGTCTTCCCAGACTCCGGTGCTGACATCTGTGTTGGGGGTTGCGGTGCGAACCACCGATACACAGCCTGTGCCCAGCGCGGTATAGAGTGCTTCCACGGGATGGACCCCGTACCAGAAAAAGTCGGGGTGATGTTCCTCATAGGTACACGGGCCATAGGAAGTGGCACCACGGACTTCACCCACATCCTGCTTCATGAGGGCCAGCATGGAATCGTAGTAGCGATAGGAAGAAGAGCTGAACCATTTCACGTTATGCTTCTTGCCCAGTTTGTAAATCTCGATGGCGTCTGCGAGGGTGCCCGCCACAGGCTTGTCGATGAAGACGGGGAGGCCCGCTTCAAACACGGGTTTTACCTGCTCCAGGTGGGGACGACCGTCCACGCTTTCCAGGAGGATAGCATCGACCATGGTGCAGAGTTCTTTAATGGTCGGGACGATAGTCACCCCGAAATCGTCCTGTAGTTCTTTGGTATAGCCCTCCACGCGAGTGTGACTGGATTCAATATCGGGGCTACCGCCGCTGAATGCGGCAACGACTTTGGCACCGGGAATATGGTCCGGGTTGTCGGCATCGTTGAGGATTTTGGTAAAGGCGATGACGTGGGAGGTGTCCAGCCCAATGATGCCGATCTTGATGTCTTCGGCATGGGCGGGCATACCCATGCCCATTATCAGTATGGTTAACACTACACCACGCACAATTGCATTTAAATTTAATAACATAGTTACAACTTTCTGTTTTCGGTAATTGCGATGTTTAGCGTTACATGGTGTACTGGGGAATTTTTAACAATTCACCATCTTTCATGGCGGATTCATGGGCTACAATGCCTGCGACAGTCATGTTGAGGGCCCAGATGATATTGACCAGGGGTTGCCGCTCTTCCAGGATGGAGTTGACGAATTCCTCGCAGAGGTACCCGTGTGAGCCACCATGTCCACCGGGT